>JBAVYF010000604.1:0-5706 GCA_049698655.1 Occallatibacter sp.
GCCCAGCGCCGTGCCGCGGCCGCCGGCCTCCACGCCAATCAGCCGGACTTGAGTGTCGGGTAGAAATTCGTAGAAAGCGCCGATGGCGTTCGACCCGCCGCCCACGCAGGCGATGATGGCCGTCGGCAGCCGGCCCTCCTTCTCCAGAATCTGTTCCTTCATCTCGCGGCTGATGCAGCGGTGGAAGTCGCGCACCATGGTCGGATACGGATGCGCCCCCAGCGCGCTGCCTAACAAATAGTAAGTGGTTCGGACGTTGGTGACCCAATCGCGCATTGCCTCGCTGATGGCGTCCTTAAGCGTCTTCGAGCCCGACGAAACCCCGCGCACCTCCGCGCCCAAAAGGCGCATACGAAGCACGTTCAGCTCCTGACGCTCCATGTCCACATCGCCCATGTAGATCACGCATTCCATCCCCAGCAGAGCGCAAACTGTCGCGGTAGCCACGCCGTGCTGCCCCGCGCCGGTCTCGGCGATAACGCGCTTCTTGCCCATGCGCCGCGCCAGCAATCCCTGGCCCAGCGCGTTGTTGATCTTGTGCGCCCCGGAGTGCAGCAGGTCTTCGCGCTTCAGATAAATCTTCGCGCCTCCCAACTGCTCTGTCAGCCGCTTGCAAAAGTAGAGCGGCGTCGGACGTCCGGCGTAGTTCTTCAGCAAATCGGCCAGCTCCGCCTGAAAGGCTGCGTCGTTTTTGGCCAGGTCGTACTCGCACTCCAGCTCATCGAGCGCCGCGACCAGCGTCTCCGGCACATACCGTCCGCCATAAACGCCAAAGCGGCCAGGGCGAGATTCGGAGGGGACTGCGGGAAGATTGATCGATGCCATGGGGACCTCCAGCGGGATTACGAAAAAATGGGGACTCTTCAGTGTACAAGGCGGCTAGAGTAGGGCGGCGCACTGGGGAATGAAAATCAGAGGATAGGGCGGGTCGCCAGCTCGCATACGGTCATGGGCGCTCCCGCGCCCACCCGCTATCATCAATACTGTGCACACCCATCAAAAATTAGGCGACATTCTGGCCAACGCCATCACGCACGGCATCGGCGCCGGGCTGGCCATCGTTGGCGCGGTTTACCTGATTGCCGCATCGGCGCGCGGGACGGCGTGGCAGGTGGTGAGCTGCTCCGTCTTTGCCGTCACGCTGGTGCTGGTTTACATCTGCTCAACGCTCTACCACTCGCTGGTGCGGACCAGGGCGCGGCACGTCTTTCACATTCTCGACCACTCGTCCATCTACCTGCTGATCGCCGGCACCTACACGCCGTTCTGCCTGGTTACGCTGCGCGGGACGCTGGGCTGGACGATCTTCGGCGTCGAGTGGGGGCTGGCCGTCTCCGGAGTGGTCTTCAAGAGCTTCGCCATTGGCCGCTTCGAGGTAGCATCGGCGCTGGTGTACCTGGCTCAGGGCTGGGTTGTGGTGGTCGCCGTGGGGCCGCTGATCCATTCCTCCCTCGGCTGGCACGGCGTGATGTGGCTGGGCGCAGGCGGCATGGCTTACACGCTGGGCATCATCTTCTTTGCCTTGGACCGGCTGCGCTACTTCCACGCCCTCTGGCATCTGTTTGTGCTGGCCGGCAGCATTGCCCACTACTTCGCCATTCTTTTCTACGTCGTTCCGGCGCGGCCCTGACGCAGCCCTGAGCGGACTCAAACCAGGAGCCGGCCTTGCACCATTTCCGGTGCAAATTGACCTTTGCCCCGCAAAGCCGGTACACTACAATAGTTTGGCGATTCCTGCCTGTGGCCGTGGAGCCAGACGCTCGCCCGAACATTGAAAGGCTTGAGCGTGCCGCGGCACGGAAGTTTCCGCCCTATTTTTTGTGTACGCATCGGCCGAGCCGGCCAGTGCTGGAGGTTTTATGTACGCGGTTATTCGCACCGGTGGTAAGCAGTATCGAGTCGCTCTAGGCGACGTATTGAAGATTGAGAGCGTCACTTCCGGGGACAAAACCGTCGAGTTCAGCGACGTGCTGGCCGTCAGCGGCGAGCCGGGAACCGTGGCCAGGCCGGCCACCGCCAAGGTGACCGCCGAAGTGCTGGGCGAAGGCCGGGGAGACAAGATCCTGGTCTTCCACCTCAAGCGCAAGAAGCAGTACAAAAAGTTGCAGGGGCATCGGCAGAACTTTACCGAGGTGCGCATCAAGGCCATCGAGGCTGACGGCGTGACCTATACCGCGGCAAGCTAGGCGCGGAATCGAAATTCAGAGGGGGATTCGGCAATGGCACATAAGAAGGGTGGAGGCAGCTCCACAAACGGACGGGATTCCAATGCGCAGCGGCTGGGCGTCAAGGCCTTTGCCGGCGAGCTCATCACCGGCGGCTCTATCATCATGCGCCAGCGGGGCACGCGCATCAAGCCGGGCGTCAACGTGGGCATCGGCTCCGACGATACGCTCTTTGCCAAGGTCACCGGCCGGGTGAAGTTTACCGATCACGGCAAACTCGGGCGGTTTGCCTCGATCGAACCTGTAGCCGCCGAGTAAATTCGGCTCGCATTTACTGAAAAGGCCACGGCGTCAGCCGTGGCCTTTTTCATCTCCTGTTTCCTGTTCCTGCAACTGCCTGGGCCGCCTATGCGCGACTCTTCATGTTCCGGGTGAGCGCATCTTCCACCACTTGCTCCACATCGGTCAGGAAGAAGCCGCCGGCCGGCTGCAAGGCAACCTGGGTTCCGGTGTAGCCCAGAGCGGTGGCAATCTCGTTCCAGCGGAAGATGGTGGAGTTGGCCGGCACCATGAGCGGCTTGCGGGCCCGCACAGGCAGGGCGCAGTAGGTAGCCCACATCCCCAGCGTAGCCAGAATCGCCGCCTCGTAGACGAACTGCAAGGGAGCGGTCAGAGATGTGTTCTGGGACCAGAGTGAAGCGAGGATGAATTCGTTGGCGGACATCATGCCGAAGCCCAGAGCAATTCCGAATGCCATGTCGCGAGGCGAGAGACGCAGCGCATTCATGCTCAGGCAGAGGAAGCCTAGAAGGCACAACTCAACGACACTGACGGAACGCATCAGCCGAAAAGCAATTTCAGGAATGAGGAGTACGCCGCGATGCGTGAAGTTCACCGCAGCGAAGCTCACGATGACCGAGGCCAGAACCGCCCAGCGGAAGATCACGACGCCGAACCTCATCAGCCCTGGGAAGGCCGAAAGCGCGGAGCGGAAGACCTCCATGCTGACGAAGTAGAGGAATACCGCGCTGGCGACGTATACAGCCCAGTACAGATAAAAGTAGATCGGGAAGCAAAGGTCGTTGAACCAATGCCCCGCTTGGCCATAGAGGAGAAAAAGAATCACGGGCGCCGATGCCATACGCAATGCCAGATAGCCACCCATTGCGGGGAAGCGGCGTTGCAGCTTCTTCGTCCAGAAAAGAAAACAGAGCAAAGCCCAGAGAGCAAACTCGGCCACGCTCATCAGCGACATTGCGGTCTGTGCAGGCATAATGGACCCCTCGCCAATACTGAGAACTCTCTCAGCATAGCGCCAAATGCCCAGCCGCTCAACAGAAAAGTTTACTAATTAGGTTACCTTTGATGCCAGTTTCGGCTATTTAGTTGCCCATATTAGGGTTGTTGGGGCACATGTAGGGTCCGCATCCAGGAGCCGGGAAACTCGCGGAGGCCGACTGATGGCTGGGAATGGCGGGCGCGGTTTTGGGTGTAACTGCTGCTGCTGCAACGCCGGCGACAACAACGGACAGAGTGAAAATACGGATGGCGAGTTTCATGTCAGGTAACCTCTTTTTGGATTTCAAATGGCAGGAGACGCACTCCTGTACCCTAAAATCGTAGGTAATTTATCTGATTAAGTCCAGCAAATTCATAAGAAAAAATATATAGTAACCATATTTGTCAACAAATAGTAACTAGTTTAATGGTTACCAGTATACTACCAATGATCGGCAATTTCCCCCTGCAACCTGATTTCTACACCCCCTATTTCCCTTCTTTCAGACCCTCCCCGCATGGTAAAATCAACACAGGTAAATTTCATTGAAAGCCTCTGTCTTTCAATCGGTTAGACCCCGAATCCACGGCCCGGAAGCTCTCCTGAACACCGCGCCTTCCCCAGTTGAGTTCGAAGCGAAGGCATTACGAATGGAACCCTATGGCGACTGAACCCGTGAACACTGCCCCGCTCTCCGAAGATAACGGCAACTATACCGGCGAGAACATCAAGATTCTTGAAGGCCTGGAGGCGGTGCGCCTGCGTCCGGCCATGTACATCGGCTCCACAGGTGAAATGGGTTTGCATCACCTGGTCTACGAAGTTGTGGACAACTCGGTGGACGAGGCGCTGGCCGGCTATTGCAAAAAGATCGACGTCGTCATCCACGTGGACAACTCGATCACCGTGGTTGATGACGGTCGCGGAATTCCTGTTGATCTGATGCCGCTTTCCAACGGCAAGATGATGCCGGCAGTGCAAGTGGTGCTGACCATGCTCCATGCCGGCGGCAAGTTCGACGCCTCTACATACAAAGTCTCCGGCGGCCTGCACGGCGTCGGCGTCAGTTGCGTCAACGCGCTCTCGCAGGAACTCAACGTGGAGATCTGGCGCGACGGCCACACCTGGGAGATGGACTTCTGTTGCGGCGATCCCACCAGCGAACTGCGCCAGGCTGGCACCAGCAAGCGGCGCGGCACCAAGATACATTTTTTGCCCGACAAGACGATCTTCGCCGCCACCGAATTCAACTACGATACCCTGGCTCAGAGATTGCGCGAGATGGCCTTCCTCAATAAGGGCCTGGAGATTACGCTCACCGACGAACGCACCGCCGACACCAAGACCGGCGAAGCCCGCCGCGCTGAATTCAAGTACATTGGCGGCATTGCCGAGTTCGTCAAGCACCTCAACCGCGGCAAGACCGTGCTTCACGACAAGCCAATCATGATGGAGGCCTCGCGCGACAACGTCGAGATCGAGATCGCCCTGCAGTACAACGACAGCTACTCCGAGACGGTCTTCAGCTTCGCCAACAACATCAACACGGTCGATGGCGGCTCGCATCTCTCCGGCTTTCGCACCTCGCTCACCCGGACCATCAACGCCATCGGCCAGTCGCTGGGCCTCTTCAAGGACATGAAAGAGAACCTGAGCGGCGACGACGTGCGCGAGGGTCTTGTCGCGGTGGTCAGCGTCAAGTTGTCGCAGCCGCAGTTCGAGGGGCAGACCAAGGGCAAGCTCAACTCCGACATCGCCGGCACCGTGCAGGCCTTCGTCAACGAGCGGCTGGGCGCGTTCCTAGAGCAGAATCCGCCCATCGCCAAGCGCATCATCAATAAGGCCATCGAAGCCGCGCGTGCCCGCGAAGCGGCCCGCAAGGCTCGCGACCTGACCCGCCGCAAGGGCGCGCTCGACGGCGGTGGATTGCCCGGCAAGCTGGCCGACTGCAGCGAGCGCAACCCGGAGCGCTGCGAGCTCTATCTGGTCGAGGGCGAGAGCGCCGGAGGAACCGCCAAGCAGGGCCGCGACCGCCGATTCCAGGCCATCCTGCCACTCAAGGGAAAAATCCTCAACGTCGAAAAGGCCCGCTACGACAAGATGCTGGGCCACGAGGAGATCCGCGCCATGATTACCGCGCTGGGCTGCGGCATCGGCAAGGACGACTTCGACGCCTCCAAAATCCGCTACGGCAAAATCATTCTCATGACCGACGCTGACGTGGACGGCTCGCACATTCGCACGCTGCTGCTGACGTTTTTC
>JBAVYF010000605.1:0-6296 GCA_049698655.1 Occallatibacter sp.
ACTCTGGATTGTGTGAGGGCGCGACTTCAGCCTTGGATGGCCGACGGAGTGACCGCCATCACAGCGCCCGATTGGCAAGCTTCGTAGGATTTTGCTGGTTTTCATCCCTTGTCGAGCCCCCCAGGTAGAGCAAATAATAGATGGCGCACGGCGCCCGTTTGTAACGTTAGTGTCGGACGTTAGTGACATGTGCGGTCCACTGTGTTATGAATTTCTTCACGTAGTTTTAAGGTGATTTGCGATGAATGATGGCAGATGCCCACGCTGTGGCGGGACAAATCCGCCAAACACTGCGTTCTGCGGAATGTGCGGAGCGCCGCTTACGACCCAGCCGCCAACCAACGTCCAACCTCCACCCGCCACCGGCTACTATCCTCCGCCGGTTCCCGGACTCAAGGTAATGGGCGACAACACCAAATGGGCCCTCGGTTTGGGCATTGCCGCACTGTTTTGTTGTGGACCAGTCACCGGAATAATAGGACTCATCCTCGCGAAAAAAGACATGGATGAGGCCGCTTCCGGGCGGGCTCCGCACTTAGACGAGAGCTGGGCCAAAGGGGCCTTTTACTTGAATATCGTTGGGCTGGTTCTCTTTGTCGCTGGTCTTTGCCTGTTTTGGGGCGGATTAGGGCTGCGCAGATTTTAAGGTTGTTCGGAGTGCTTGCATGTATGACCGGGCCGACAAATCGGTTGCCGTTGGTCTGATGGCTGCCGCCTGCAGTGTGCTTGGGGTCGCTCTTTGGCTCAAGCCAGCCGCATGCGGCTATGGCACACATACTCAGCTCGGACTGCCTCCATGCAACTTCCTGCTACTGACGCATCTGCCGTGCCCCAGTTGTGGACTTACCACCAGCTTCGCCTACGCGATTCGGTTTCAATTCTGGAAAGCATTTCTCGCCAGTCCCTTCGGCCTGATTGCATTCTTTGGCACTGTCTCCCTGATTCCGTCAGCGATCTTTCTCCTCTGGCGGCGCATATCGTTTAGGAAGATTACTGAGAGTGCTCACTTCATCAAGGCTGTGTATGCTGCGACTGCCTTTTACTTTCTGAGCTGGATATTCAAGCTCGGGGAGATTGAGTTAGCGCGTCACTAAAGGTCTGGCGTTTGACCGGGAAGGGAAGCCCCATGGCCAGCAACGCTCTTCCGCTCGTTTGCCCGCAAGGTCACGGTCCTGGGACCCCGGGTACGCGATTTTGTACGTTGTGCGGGACCGTGCTTGTGACACCTGCCGCACCGGAACAGCCGCCTGTGCCATCAGTGCCACCGCCTGATGCGGGCAGCCCGCCTTCCGTCTGCAAGCTCTGCGGCGGCAACGGGGTTCGACTGAGCCCCGCGGAGAATGTCTGCTCGCAATGCGGATGGCTGCGCCCGTTGCTTCCCGGTTATCAGCTCGAACGCTCAGTCTTTTTATGGGCACAAGACGGCCAGGCAATGGCCAAATTGCAATCGATTTCCGCGCTCCACTCTGTTGTGCGTTCCGCCTCCGACAAGGTAGGCCGTCCGTGGATTGAATCGACATTCAACGGCATTCGCCTGGGCCCAAAGCAATTGCCCGATGTGTGGAAGCAGGCGGTTCTGGCTGCGCGCATCCTCGGGTTGCCCACCATGCCCGACGTCTATGTAGCGGGCGATTCCATGTGGAATACCTATACCTTCGGCACGGACACCAGTGCGTTCATCGTGCTGGGTACTGCCATCCTCACCAACTTCCAGAATGACGAACTGCTCTTTGTGCTTGCGCGAGAGATGGGACACTGCCGCGCCGGCCACGCTCTTTGGAAAACCGTGACTCGTTTCCTCGCCGGCGACACCAGTCTGCACGGCGGCCTGCTTTCCAACGGAGTGTTGAACGCAATCAACCCCGTGAAATTGATTGAGGGCGCGGTGGAAATGCCGCTGCTGGCGTGGTCGCGCCAATCGGAGATCACCGCTGACCGCGCCGGGCTGCTCGCCGTCGGTGACGAGGCCCTTGCGCGCCGCGTTCTTCTGGCATGGTCCATCCGCTCTGCCAGGCTGCTGAAACAAGTGAACATCGAGGAATGGATGAAGCAGGAAGAAGCAAGTGATGACCAGATCACGCGTCTTTCCGAGATGACTACTTCCTCCTCGATGTATACCTCGCGGCGCTTGCGGTTGTTAGGTCAGTCGGCGCGCGAGCCCGAGCTTATGCGCTGGAGCCAGAGCGTGCAGCCCGCTCGCAAGCAACTCGCCCCTCCACCGCGGCCAGCGCTGGGTTCTCCCGCGGCTGCGCCTGCCCCGGCGCCGACACCCGCAGACTCCATTCGTGTCATTTGCACCAAATGCCAGGCCGCCATGAGGGTTCCGCTTGCGGTTTTGCGCGGCAAGACCTCCCTGAATGTCCGCTGCCCACAATGTCAAAACGTTCTCACGTTGCGCCCCAAGCCGGCTGCTCCGTCGCCGGCGCCTGCTGCCGCAGAAACAAAACCAGTTGTCCCGCCGGTGCCTGCCGCCGCGCAAAAACAAGCCAGGTGACCGAGAAAGAGAGGTTGAGTTATGCCAGACGATACCATCAATGAAGTCGTAGTGGTTGTGCCGGATGACGCAAGCACACCGGTCACGAACCCTGTCGATGCCGCAGATTCATCCGGCTCCGAATCGGTAACTGAAGAGATTATTGACGTCCTCCTCGATCCATTGGGGAGCGGCAGCGATTCCACCGATCCATCCGCGACTACGGCAGGGGTGGTGGAAGAATTTGTTGTGGTAGAGCCCGGCATGGATTCCTCTGCAACCGGAGGCGCAGTGTCGGCGACTGACCCCATGGATGGAATCACAACACCCACCGGCGACGCGGAACCGGTAGGCATGTCGGATCAAATTGGCGCTTCTCCTGACATCGAAGGCGGATCGACGATGCCCGACACAACCGGTCTTTCGGATTCAGCGGTAGCCGACGCTGGCTTGGGCGATGCGGCGTCAGGTGTTGTCGGCGCCGATCCCGGCGTCACTCCGGCCGACACCGACAGCGCCGCTTCATCCTCGACCGATACGACTGACCCTGACGCCTTGAATGACGCCCAGCAAACGCTTCAGCAGGACGAGCAGACAGAGGGCCAAGCCGCCGCCTCAGGCGACTACGCAGCTGCGTCGGACGACGCCCAGCAAGCCTATTCGGCCTCGCAGGACGTGGCAAACGCAGGAGGCCCGGACAACACCGATGAGACCTGGCAAGCGTCTCAGGACGAGAGTTGGGCCAACTGGGATCAGCAGACCGCCGATGAGGACAAACAGACTGCCGAGAGTTACGCCAACGATACTACCGGGAATCCGGACGATGCGGCCGACGCGCAACTCTACGGCGACGCCGCGCAAGACCAACAGGAAAATGCCGACGCATCCGGCGAAGCAGGCGAGTACGGCGATTCGTTGGGCCCGCAGGATGACTCATCGACCGCGGCGGAAGATGCTCCAGTCGACGATACTCCGGTGGATGACTCTGCCGCGGCGGACACTTCATCGGTCGACGACGATTCATCGGCCACATAGCTCAGATGGGCAATTTGAAAGGCGGATTATCTCCGTTGTCCAAAAGGCGCCTTTGAGACCTGGATCAGTACGAACCTCGCCCCAGGTTCCAATGTGATCCTGCGTTCAAAAGCGCAAAAAATCGCAGAGCCACTCTGAGAGAATCGACGAGCCATTTAAAAGCAACGTCGCGAATCCCTGAGTTCCGAGCGAATCACCGGCAATCCAGAAGTAACCCTCAACTGTTGCTGGCAGCCCAACTCACTCATCCAAGCCTGGATCGGAGTCTGGTTCGGACCAGAATTGCGGATTCTGACTCGCTTCCCTTTCAAATCAATAGTCGATCCCACTGATGTAACCGCTCGGCGAGACGCTCTGGAAGCGGTTGGGATTGGCATTGATCAGCGCACCCGCCAGGTCGTCTGAAGTCGTTGCGTGGCCCCCCGTTCGGGTGTCGACGACGACTGTCTGATCCCGCAGCATGTTAGACATGCTCGCGGTCATGCGGTCCGCGCTGTCATTGTATTGCGCCACCGTATTCAAAGCCTGATTCGTTATCGCGATGCTCTGCTGCATCTGGGTGTTCACGATAGCGTTCAAGCGATTGTTGTTGCGGCTGTAGCTGGGGAAAATTTCCGCGATCGTGCTGGCCTCCGCGCCCATCGCCTGCTCGGGTCCGTACATGACATGCAAAGTCATCTGCCAGCTACCCGCCGCGATGACCGGCGTGTTGATCATCTGCGCCACAAGATACTGGTTGCCCAGGCCGTCGTGGAAATCCATGTGGCCGTAGAGCATGGAATTCTTGCCCCCCTGCATCGGGATATCCTGCACCTTCGCGATGTCGATGGCCGGCGGCTGTTTGCGCGCCTTCTGCGACAGTTGCGTAAAGGCAGCCTTGTACGCGGTGGCTGGATCGGCGCTATAAGGAATCGCCACGAAATTTGCTGGCGCAGCGCCGCGGCTATTCCCCATCAATACACGCGACCCCGGGTTTGTGGGATCGATCACCGCGATGGTCCAGCCGAAGCGCAGCTTTTCGCCGTGCGGCCCGGTGGCGGAGACGTCTCCCTTTACCGCATTCCCCGCCGTCCATCCCGCGGGCAGTCCAATCACGCCGGTTCCGTCCGGAAAGACGTCGGGCTGCAACTGCTGTGGCGGCCCCGACTTCACGGGAGCGGCCGCCGCAGTGGAAGTCCCCGCCTTCGCGGGAGCTCCTGACCTGCCGGCCGAAGACGGCGCCCCGGACGAACTCGCAGGAGCTCCCAGCTCCTGCTTGAGCCGCGCGAACAGGGCGTTCACCGTCGACGGAAACCGGTTGGCGTCATCTAGCAGCACCGCGCCACCGGCAGTTCCGGTCTTGGGCGCATAAACAATCGCCAGGCCTTCCATCGGCTTGCCGTCCAGGTTCTTGCCCGTCACGGTAAAAAAGCCGGCCAGAATCTCGCCGGTTGGGTTCTTATCCAGCTTGCCAAGCTGCGGGCGGTCTCCGCATATGGCAGTCACGCGCTGCAGTGTCTTTCCCATCGCATCTTGCGGCGTGGGCTGTCCGGCCATCACACCCCAATAGATGTGGCCGCCGTTGGGCATGTCAATGGTCTTGATGCCGGCTTGCGCTCCGCCGCTGTTTTGCGCTGGTGCTTGCGCTGCGCCGCTTTTATGTGCTGGTGTTTGCGCTAGGTACATCCCGGTCGAAAGCGCTGCCAGCAGCATTGCGCCCGCCGCCCAAATCACGTGTTTCCGAGTCCCGAGTGTCATTGTTGACCTCCTTCTTGATCGCTCTAAAACGAAATTGAGGAAGGCTTGACTTCAGCCGCCTTCTGCCTGTCTCGATTGCTGGGTCGGCAAGGAAATTGACTCGCCGCGCCGCATGAGCACTGGATGCGCGCCCCGGCTTCTGGCCCGGCGACGCTACCCTGGAAGGTGCCTTCATTGGGGAAGCTCTCAGCTATCTGAGGGTGCACCAGGCCTCGATTGTATAACCTAAGATCGCACAAATCTCAACAATCATTCCGTCGGCTCACAATTGGCACATTCAGCCCAACTCGCTCATTCAAGCCTGGATCGGAGTCTGGTTCGGACCAGAATTGCGGATTTCGGTTCGCTTCCCTTTCAAATCAATAGTCGATCCCACTGATGCAACCGCACGGCGGAGCCGCGATCAAATCCTGCACTTTCCCCAAAAAACGCTGTCATCCTGAGCGACCCTGAGCGCAGCACTAAAAAACTGTTTGTCATCCTGAGCGACCGGGGCGAAGCGAAGGAAGTCGAAGGACCTGCGGTTGCTTTTCGCGCTTTGTATCAGGGCATGGCTTCAGTCGTGCCGATCAAGGCCTTAAAAAGCGTGGGGTTTTAACCCCTGAGGGAGGCATCGATACGAAGGGAGGCCGGGGTTTATCGGGGTTCCCAGCGACTCGGGGTCCCCAGAGAGCGATTTTTGCTCGCTGGGGTGGAACTTCAACCCCGGCATAAAATCGTTCTTTTGTTTTTTGAAATCAATCCGCGCTGCGAAGCCGAGCAACGGCCTTCACAAGCCAATTTTCTGGCCCAGATGTGCCTTCCATGAGCGCATCGGCGATTATGCGTTAGCCAAGAATTGATCTAGGCGACAGTAGCGCTGTCGGCCGTGAATATATAGGTACTAGCTGTAATCCAAACTGTGGCCATCAGGCTAGAGACGCGAGAGGGGCGAAGAAGGAGCAGACGAATCCAGCAACGAATAAGAAGCGTAATGCCGGTATGGCAAACGCTGTTTGTAATCGATCGCACGATGTGGTTCGCATATTCCAATGCATTTCCACCTGAGGTC
>JBAVYF010000606.1:0-3847 GCA_049698655.1 Occallatibacter sp.
TGCCACGCTCTCAGCCGCCATTGTGGCCGGTTCCTTTGCCGCTCACGGGGTACGCGGACAAGAAAATCAGAGTAACAGCGCCGACGCCACGCCACTGAAAGTGGTCAATTCCACGGTGCCTCCCAACCAGTTTGTGGAGATTGCCCAGAAGGTTGGGCCGGCGGTGGTGAACATCAACACCCGGATCCTGCCCAAGCAAGCCACCAACAAGAGCCGCCAGAAGTCATATGGCCGCGGCCGCATGGAGCCCGTTCCCCAGCAGCCCGGCGACGACCAGGAGCAGGATCAGGATCAGGGCAGGCAGCAGGGGCAAAACCAGGGACCGGATAACTTCCAGGACTTCTTCAACCGCTTCTTCGGCGGGCAGATGCCCGACCAGGAAGGCGGGGACGACGGCCAGATCCGCGAGTCGCTCGGCTCGGGATTCATCGTCGATCCCAAGGGCTACATCATCACCAATTTTCACGTCGTCGATAAGGCCGACAAGATTTACGTCAAGCTGTCGACCGACCCCGACAATCAGGATGATGGCCGTCCGGCGCGGGTGATCGGCTTTGACAAGGCCACTGATCTGGCGGTCATCAAGATCGAAACCAGCACGCCGCTGCCGACTGTCAAGATGGGCAACTCCGACACGACACAGGTGGGCGACTGGGTGGAAGCCATTGGCAGCCCCTTTGCTCTGGCGCAGACGGTCACCGCAGGCATCATCTCGGCCAAGAACCGCACCATCGAGCCGGGCGTCAGCGGCCAGTTTCAGCACTTCATCCAGACCGATGCGGCCATCAATCCGGGCAACTCCGGCGGACCGCTGCTGAACATGAACAGCGAGGTCATCGGGGTGAACACGGCGATCTTCACGCAGTCGGGCGGATACCAGGGGCTCGGCTTTGCCATGCCGTCGAATACCGTCGTCGAGGTATACAACGACCTCATCAGCCCCAGCCATAAGGTGACGCGCGGCTCCATCGGCATCCAGTTCAAGCAGGGGCTCTCAGGCTCCGTCAATCGCGTCTACGGCTTCAAGAACGGCGTGATCGTCAATCAGGTCACTCCCGGCGGTCCAGCGGAGAAGGCAGAACTGAAGGCGGGCGACATTATCACAGCCATTGATGGCCGGTCGATCAAGGATGGCGATGACCTGGTCAATGAGATCGCCAGCCGCAGGCCCGGCAGCAACATCCGCCTGGGCTACCTGCGAGACGGCAAACAGGCCGACGCCACGGTTACCATCGGCGACCGCGACAAGGTTTTTGCCGACCTGAACACCGCGCAGGCCGAATCCAATCCGGACGAAAAGGGCGACGTCGGGGAAGCCAAGTTGGGCATCGTGGTCCGCGAGATCTCTCCGGCCACCGCCGCCAGGCTGCACACCACGGGAGTGGTGATTCAGTCGGTGCGCTCCGGCTCCTTCGCTGACCTGCAAGGACTTGAGCCTGGTCTGGTCATCACCCGCGTCAACAAACTGCCCACTGGCACTAAGGAACAATTCAATGCCGTGGCGGACAAACTCAAAACCGGCGATGACATGGTCTTCGAAATCATAGACCCGCACCATCCAGACCAAGGCATCAACTACATAGGCGGAACGCTGCAGTAGCGTTTGCCAGGTCGCCGGCGGCGTTAATGCGCTGCCGGCGCCCTATTCTTCAATCCTCCGGATTCCCGCTGCCAAATTGATTTGTCTTGCCGCAATACGGGACAATTCATTAAACTTGGACACAGGTTCCAGTTGAAACTATCGTCTCTGAGGTGAACCAGCGTGCTGCCTTTTCGAGCAAGCCTGGCATTTGTACTACTCGCGGCTATGGCCGCATCTCCGGCCTTCGGAACCACCGTTCATCCTGCTTCCGGCGGCAGCCACGCGAGGCACGCCACTCACAAATCAAAGTCCAAATCGCGCCGCCCGCGCGGCCAGCAGGCCATTGATCCGGGCCGGGTCACCGAGATTCAGCAGGCCCTCATCCGCGAGCATTATCTTACCGGTGAGGCCAACGGCAAGTGGGACGAGGCCACCAAGGCAGCGATGACGAAGTATCAGGCCGACCAGGGCTGGCAGACAAAACTGTTGCCTGACGCACGGGCGCTCAAAAAGCTCGGCCTCGGTCCTGATTACTCCGACGCAATCAACGCGAAAAACTCCTCCTTCGCCGATCCGCCGCCGGCCAGCACGATTCCTCCGGAGCAGTCAGCCGGGTTTGCGACGGCCGCGGGCGTCAAGCAGTAATCTTTGGCGAGAAAACAGACTGTCATGCCAGATTGAACTTCGCATCTTTCCGAAATAGTCATTGTTGCAGACAAACATGGCCGCCTTTAGGCGGCCATGTTTGTGTGTGCGATGTTTCAGTGGGGTTTAGTACTCGGACGGCGGCATTCCCTTCAGCAGAAACTCGTAGCGCGGGCGCAGCGTGTCAGGGCCGGCGGTGATGGGGCTGTCCAGGTGAATGAGCAAGCCGTCCTTGCTGTAGCTGGGCCACGCGGGCAGGCCAGATCCGTTGGGGTCGCCGGTTTTGGCGAAGTTGGTCCAGTAACCCATCATCTGGTCGCTCAGCTTGCGATCCTCTGGACGGACGGTTTCGCCGGGGCGGGTATCTAGCGTGCCGAAGACATACTCGATGTCGTCGGAGTGGAAGGCAAATGCGGCTGGGTGGTATTTGCTGGGCAACGCGGCCAGGTCGAAGCGGTAGCGGTAGACGGGCGAGTCGCCGGTTTTCACGTGCGCCTCAATCCACTTCCAGGTGTCGAAGGCGATAAAGCCGTCGCCGGCGTAGTCGATGGCCGAGCGCGTCGCTTGTTCATCCGTGCCGCCGGGATAGAGAGTGAGGAACTCCGGGGCTCGCTCGTTGAAATTTTTTGCAGCCTGGGTCTTCCATTTCTCTGGCGTCATGACTGCGGCTGCGAAGCTGCCCTCGTCGCGATTCCAGCCGGCCAACAGAGGCACATGCGCCTGCCTGCCGGCGGCGTAGGTTGTGGTTACCGGCTCGGTAAGAATGTGGCCATCGATAACGGACGCAAAGTGAATGCCTTTGGCCGCATCGAGAATCCTGGCGGTGGGCACGGCGCGAAGTTCTTTCAGCGATTTGACACCAAGCGAAGCCATCCACTCGCCATCCTTCGCCTCTTGCGCTTCGAGGGAATCGTCCGGCAGCAGATTCTCAAAGGCCGCGCCGCTTTCGCCGATCGCTTTGACGAAGAGGCCGCGCGCAAGGGGCGAAGCCATCAGAGAGCTGACCGCATAGGAGCCGGAGCTCTCGCCGAAGATGGTCACGTTGCCCGGATCGCCGCCAAATTTGCCGATGTTGGCCCTGACCCATTGCAGGGCGGCCACCATGTCGAAGACACCGTAGTTTCCGGCTGCGCCGTTGCCCTCTTTGGCCAGCTCCGGCGTAGCCAGAAAGCCGAAGACGCCGAGCCGGTAATTGATGGTGACAAGAACTACGCCCCTGAGCGGCAGAAAGTCGCCGCTGTGGCGCGGCTCCGAGCTGGCGCCGGCCTCGTAGCCGCCGCCGTGAATCCAGAACATGACCGGCAGCTTGCTGTTGCCCTTGGCGCCGGCGGGCGCGTAGACGTTGAGGAAGAGGCAGTCCTCGCTGGGGCCGCTGTCCATAAAAACCATGTCGTCAAAGACGTGATTCTGGGCGCAGCGAGCGCCGAAGGCAGTTGCGTCGCGCTCGCCCTTCCACTTCAACGGAGGCTGGGGCGTTTTCCAACGCAGATCGCCGACCGGGGCAGCCGCGTAGGGCAGGCCGAGAAATGCACGGACCTTGCCATCGTTGATAGTCTTGCCGTGGGCCTTGCCTTGTTCGGTCTTCACCGTCAGGGAGCCGGCATGAAGCGGAGCAGAGAG
>JBAVYF010000607.1:0-1563 GCA_049698655.1 Occallatibacter sp.
GCGATACTCCTCGACGTTGGTGCGCTTGCCGAAGCCGTTTTCGGTGACGGAGAGGATGCGGTACGCGCCGGGGGCGTGCTCCTTGGGCGTGACTACGGTGCCGACCACGTAGTCGTTTTTGATGAGGGCGATGCCGCGCACGCCGTAGGCGGGACGGCCCATGGAGCGCACGTCGCTCTCTTCAAAGCGGATGCCCATGCCCAGGTGCGTGGCAATGAAAATGACCTGCGAGCCGTCGGTGATGCGCGCAGCCACCAGCTCGTCGTCCGTGTCGATGCCGATGGCGATGATGCCCCGCGACATGACGTTGGAAAAGTCCTTGAGCGGGGTCTTCTTCACCGTGCCCTTTTGCGTGGCAAAGAAGATGTACTTGCCCTCCTCCTCTAGGTCACGGACGGGCAGGATGGCGCATACTTTTTCGCCGGACTGGAGATCGAGCAGGCTTTGCATCGACTTGCCCTTGCCCGCGGCGCTGACGTCGGGAATCTCGTAGACCTTGAGCCAGTAGACGCGGCCCGTGTTGGTGAAGCAGAGGAGGTAAGCGTGCGTGGAGTTGACGATGAGCTGCGAGACGAAGTCCTCCTCGCGGGTCTTCATGCCCATGCGTCCAGTGCCGCCGCGGCGCTGCTGCCGATAAATCGAGATCGGCGTGCGCTTCAGATAGCCCTGGTGGCTGACGGTGACGGCGACCTGCTCGTCGGCGATGAGGTCTTCAAGATGAATCTCGGCGCTCTCGTCGATGATTTCGGTGCGGCGCTCGTCGCCGTACTTGTCGCGAACGTCTTCAAGCTCCTTGACGATGACGGCGCGCAGCTTTTTCTCGCTGCCGAGGATCTCTTCGTACTCGGCAATCCTCTCTCGGATTTCCTTGAGCTCTTTGAGGAGCTCGTCGACGGAGAGTTGCGTGAGGCGATAGAGCTGCAATTCGAGGATCGCGTCTACCTGGCGCAGGGTGAGGCCGCGCTCTTCGTGGCGCTGCAGCTCGCGGTCGAGCTGGATGATGATTTCGGTGCCTTTTCCCCAGGCGTAGAGGTTTTCGCGTGCGTCAGCGCGGGAGGCCGATGCGCGAATGATCTTGATCACGGTATCGAGATTGTCGAGTGCAATCTTGAGGCCTTCGAGGATGTGCTCGCGCTCGCGCGCCTTGCGCAGCAGGTAGACGGTGCGGCGCTGCACGACGTCGATGCGGTGGTCGATAAACACGCGGATGGCTTCGTGGAGGCCCATCTCGCGCGGCTGGCCGTTGACCACAGCGAGGAAGATCATGGAAAAGCTCTCCTGCAGTTGCGTGTGCTTGAAGAGCTGGTTGAGCACGATCTCAGGCTGCGCGCCGCGCTTGAGGCCGATGACGAACCTCATGCCGTCGCGATCGCTCTCGTCGCGCGTGCGGTCGGCGCCGATGTCGATGTCGGAGATAACCTTGTTCTGCACCAACTCAGAGATGCGCTTGAAGAGCATGGACTTGTTGACCTGATAGGGAAGCTCGGTGACGATCAGCGCCTGCCTGTCTTTGGTCACGTTTTCCGTGGCCACGCGGGCGCGCATCAGGAAGCGGCCTCGGCC
>JBAVYF010000608.1:0-2024 GCA_049698655.1 Occallatibacter sp.
CTTCTCATCGGCCTCGCCATCCACCCCCAGCCGCTTGCGCATCTCCCACGCATCCAGCTCCTCAGCCGTCGCCGGGTTGATCTTGGTCTGGTCATAGATCATGCCGGGGTCCATCTGGGCCTTGACCTTCATATCGACGGCGCGTTCGGTGAACTGGCGCGTGCGTTCGAGGTCGAGCACATCCCGAATCAGCGAGAAGCCCATCGGGTCCGTCACCCAGTCGTCGGCAAAAAAGCGCGGCGGGAACATCCCGTGCCAGTCCCACGCCGGCCCATCGACCATCGGCTCGTCTACGCCAGATCCTGTGACCATCAGCCGCATGTTGGGATAAAGGCGGCAATCGTCAATCCCCGCCGGCCGCATTTTGCGTTCCCCGTTGATGACTTCATCGGTCGGCATATCCGCGCCCATCGAAGGCACGACGTAGCTCCAGCTTGCTCCCGCATCTCCCATCGGAATTGGCATTCCCGTTTGGTTGATTGCCAAGTCCCGAATCAACGTGTACCGGATTTCGCATAACTGCTCAGACCAGGGAAGCGAACGGTTCTGGCCGCGCAGGGAAGCAATGAACGCGGCCCGCGCCTGCACCACGTCCGACTGCATCCGCTTTTTGCTGACCACCTTCAACTTGTCCTGAAACTTTGGGAACCGCGCGTGCGCTTCGGGGAGGCTCATCATGCGAACAATGGTGACGGCGTAGCAGCCCTGAATATTGTTGTCCTGTGGCATCATGAAGGGAACAACGTCGCGCGGGCCATAAGCGTCAAAGCAGATTGCCGTCGAAGTGGGGTCCACCAGCTTGCGGCGCCGGAACACGGGCCAGATATTCGCGTTGCCTCCAAGAACCATCCATTGCGCGGCCTGGCGCAACGACAACGCGGCGCGGCTCTCGTACCAGACGCCCTTCGCTGTCTTTGAGAACATCGTCGCTTCGTCCTGATACGCCTTGTTGTCCGAGCCCCATGCGTCGGGGTAACGCACATCGGAGATTGCCGCCGACATTTCCCGCAGGATGCGCTTGAGGCGATTTGAGGTAAGGTCGCTGCGGTTCTCGTCCGCCTTGAGAGCCTCTTTGCCCCGGATCAGGTTTTCGGCTTTGGTGAGGTCGTTCCAGAACGATTGTGTTTGGAGCCAGCGTTCGCCGTCCTGAATGATTTCATCGGTCCAGCCGAAGCGCGTCTTGCCGGGCGCAAGCCGGTCGGGTGGTTGCCAGCGAGTATCTGAATCCCTAGGCAAGTCCTTCCCTCTTTCTGCCTACCAGCGCCAGCTTCGATGTGCTTTCGGGTTTCACTTCTATTTCAAGCGCCGTGCGCCTCGCCGTGGGATCGAATTCCGAGCAGATCAAATCCATCAGGCCATCCTCGTGCCGGCGCACTTTGTCGATGAGTTGATGGTTGATCGAGACATCGTTTTTCGAGAAACTCTGCGCAGCGCGTAGGCGGGCGCGTCCGGCCAACTGTTTCAGAAAGTCAATCTCACGGATGCGCTGCTGGACGGTCATCAACTTCTTTTTCTCCCACATCTGCCGGGAGATGATGGAGGATACTTTCTCGATTTCCCTCGCGCCTACCGCCTCGCACCGCCGCCAGTTCTGATAGCCGGGAAGCCGCCGCAACTGCGATTCCGAGATGCGCGTATCCGCCGCCGCCTCAATCTCGCCCCTGGGGCTGACCCAGTAGACAAATACAGTGTCCCGCGTGACGTTGCGGCCACTGCCTACGATCCCAGGGAACCGATTCACTACGACGCCTGCTCCCACTTTCTGTCTCCCCCGATGGTAGTAGTAAACACTGCTGGCCCGTGTTCGATTACAAACTCCGATTCATTGGGAGCATCATAGCGTTTTTTCATCCGCTCCGCCATCACATCCCACTGGTGGAGGGTGAAATAGCTCATCGCGGCGGCAAAAACCCGGTCGTTATGCCCTCCAGACTCGTGATCGGTGCGCGTCTTGCCGCTGGGCATTGTCTTTTGTTCGAGCCCGGCCAGCTCTTCGGCCAGCCACTTCGACCGCACGATGTACC
>JBAVYF010000609.1:0-3878 GCA_049698655.1 Occallatibacter sp.
GCAATCTGTCGCGCTCCAAGTCGGCAAACTGAGGAATCGGGAGCCAACTCGCAAAAAAGCGGGCTTGCCAGACGTCAGAAAACAGCGAAGGTCCGGTGGGATGCGGACCAAAAGTGCGAAAAACGGCTCAAAATTGGTCGTTTTGGGCGCATTTTTGGGCGTTTTTGCGTAGTATTTAGCCCCTTTTTACTACGTTTGAAATATGGCCCGCTCACAGACGTGAGCGGGCCATATTTATTGAGGAGGATGGGACGATGCGTGGCAAAGAGCGGGATTTGGCGCGGAAGAGATTGGACAAGGAACTGAAGTATTACCGGTGGGCGGCAAGGGAGGAGAATCCGACGCCGGGTTTGCTGCGGGCGGTTCGGCACGCGCTGGGAGTTCCTTCGGAAGAGATATTGAAGAAGTTGGACGTGAACCCTTCGGTGCTTTTCCGGCTGGAGCAGAGCGAGAGACGGGGCACGATCTCGCTGAACAGGCTGGGCCAGGTGGCTCGGGCTATGGGTTGCATGTTGGCCTACGCGATTGTGCCGCGCAATGGGAAGACGCTGGAGGATTTGGCGGACAAGCGGAAGTGGGAGAAGGAGATTGGAGTAGGGACTAGGACTAGGGAATAGGGAATAGGGAGACGGCGAGTTGGCGGGGCGGCGGGGCGGGGGAACGGGTTGGTTAACGCAACGGCGTTTTGGAGGACCGATCCCGATCATGGTGGTCCGCTCCGGCCCGTTGAGGTCGGTGGTCTCCCAGGTCCCCAAAAGCGAGGGACCCATGATTTTGTGATTAGCTTAGGACTCCGGGACCTGTGCCACCCGCCACCCATGATTTGTAGTTAGTTTAGGACTCCGGGAGCTGGGACACCCGCGCATCTAGGACTTCGTCTTGGCGGTCACGAAGTTTACGAACGCCGAGCACACGACCAAGAAGAACTTGGCATCTTCAAAATCGACCTTCGCGGATTCCAGAATTGCGTGCCGGATTCCATTTTCATCCGATGTGTACCCGTAGAGGCTGTCGAATGCCTTTCCGAGAGCTGGATGGAGGCCTAATTCTGTTTCGAGCTTCTTGACAAGTTTGCCAAGTGTACCTTTTTGTCCCAGTAATCTTTGTACAAGGCTCTCGACAGCCGAAATAGATTCCTTAATAGAGTTGCGATAGTCGGGCTGCTTGCGATCTGAGAAAAGCTCGAGCGCTCTCCTGAGATGCGTTCGCACGTGATCGTTCTTGGTGACGAGAGCCGCCTCGATTTCGGATATCTCCTGCGACGAGGTGATTGGTGCGATCTGGTCGCCGATAAAGCGGTATCCGGAGATCTCCCGCTCGAGAGAGAAGTTGCAGGCCGTGATGAAGCTTTCCTTATCGTTGTAGGGGAAGTTGTCCGCGATAAACTCCAGGAAGTTGTACAACTCAAACCATTTGCAATTGAAAAAGTCCTTGCGGAGGAAGTTGTATATCCAATTCCAGTCGTTTTCTAGAGTATCGAGTGGAAGCTTGTAATAGTTGAACCAGATCCGCTGGCAAAAGGTCTCTATTTCTGGGTTCACCCTGAATACAGTGGAGTATTGAGAAAAATGAACGTGATCCCAGATGTGAAGCTTCAGAATGCTCCACAGCGAATTCTTCAGTGCATCGTCGACCGAATCGATTTGGATGATGCTTTTGGCGGGGGTATGGCCGTATCTTTCCGAGAAGAGCATGCTTTTCCCCTTAAGCTGGTGCGAAGCCCGTTGGTTTTACTGTATTTTACTCACCTCCAGCCCGACGCGCTGCAATTTTCGCCATTGAGTCAGTCCGTCGCACGGCCTGTCGGCGGGTGGCCCAGGTCTCGATGCCGAGACCTGGGAACGCTTGAATCTTCCGCCAATACAGATTACTCCCGGAAAGTCGGCATATAGGAATTTGCTGACAGGGGTCTGTACAGTCCAGGGGCGGGGGTTTGAGCGCGGCTTCGCCGCGCTGGTCGATTTTCAAAAATGGGTGGGTGGATGGTGGCACGGCTAAAGCCATGCCCTTTCAAAGCCAGAAAATACAAACACAGGTCCCCCCTTCGACTTCGCTCAGGGCAGGCTTTCGACTTCGCTCAGGATGACAAATCTTAGGGAAGCTCCGCACAAGTATTGTTGCAGGGCTGATGTTTCTCAGGGACTAAAGTCCAATGTTTTTCTTTTGCATTTGCGGCACGACTAAACAGCTTGCGGAAAAAGTCGTGTTTCCATAGGAATCACACGAAAAGCAAACCGCAGGGGCTAAAGCCCAACATTTGTTTTGTTGCGTTTGCGGCACGACTGAAGTCATGCCCTGACACTTCGTGCGACTCCGTTTTGAGTTTTTCCGCAAGCTGTAAAGTCGTGCCCTGATACAAAGCGGCTCAGAATGCCTTTCCCTGTTGCCTGAAATCCCCGTTCATTTGATATCTCGTCAGGCGCAAGCTGGGCAAAAACAGAGACGCCAGAAACCGGAGTCTCTGGCGTCTCAAAGAGGTGAACTCGCAGGTTACTCAGACCATGCATCGTCCCATTCAGCCCTGCGATCAGGCTACGAGTCTCCTCGCCACCTGCTTCTTCAGGCCTTGCCGGCGATGGATCTTCGAGTTTCCTCGAATCTCGCATCCTTTGGCGCTACCGGCGGTCAAGCTCCGGGTTGCCCCTGAGCCTGCTCCTCCAATGGCGCCTTCCGATGAGGTTCCGGGTTGCCCCGTATCCTGCATCTTCCGGCCGTGCCGGCGATGGATCTTCGAGTTGCCTCGAATCTCGCATCCTTCAGCAGCATTGGCGCTGAAGCTCCGGGTTGCCCCGAGTCTTCGCTCTTCCAGTGCCGCCTTCCGATGAGGCTCCGGGTTGCCCCGAATCCTGCATCTTCCGGCCTTGCCGGCGACAGAGTCTCGAGTTGCCTCTTGACTCGCATCCTTCAGCGGCATCGGCGGCAGATATCCAGGTTGCCCCGGATCCACGCTCCTCCAGTGCCGCCTTCTGATGAGGCTCCGGGTTGCCCCGAATCCTGCATCTTCCGGCTGTGCCGATGGTGAATCTCCGGGTTGCCCCGAAGTTTCGCTCCTTCGGCGCCGGTTGATGGATCTCCGGGTTTCCCCGAATCTCGCACCCTCCGGCTTTGCCGCCCTTGCGTCTTCGGGTTGCCCCGAATCCTGCATCTGCGGCTGGGTCGATGATGACTCCCCGGCAATCCTCGAACTTTGCATCCTCAGCCGAAGCCGCGGATGAATCTTCGTGTCCAACCGGGTCTTGCACATTCCCGCCCGACCCTGGATGCATTCTCAATTTCATTCGGGCCATCCACGCGCCGTCGCCGGCTGTGGGCTGCCGAGTTCAACCAAATGCTGCATCGTCCTGCCAGGCTGGAACTGCGTTCCCAATTCCCTACAGGGTCACCAACTGGAAGTGAGCTTAGGGCGGTTCAATCTGTGGAAGCAAGTGCAAAAAACAGATTAATCTGTGGATTTCACCAGTCCTGGTGCATTAATCGACGCGGCAGGGCACATTCCACTCTGCGAGTCGATGCAAATGGTTTTGGAGGCCGGTTCCAGAGCCAGAGAGTTATGGGTTAGACGGCGCGATTTGCGTCGGCAGGAGGTTGGGCTTGATGTAAGCCGGATCGAGCAGAGCGTGTGCGGCGCGGTCGAAGGCGGCAAAGGGGCAAGGTTGGCCGGCGCGGCAGCCGGGAGGCGTGAGATCGACCTCGACGGGCGGGCTGGCCAGTGTGAGAGCCTGGCCGGAGCGCAACTGATCGAAGGTCTGCGCGCGATAGAAGAGACGGATGGTGTATTGCTTCGACTTCGAGTTCTGCCACAACTCGAAGACGATCTGCGAGTCCGGAGGCGTGTCGTCGGTGACGCCGCCGACGGTCCAGTGCAGATCGAATAAGCC
>JBAVYF010000610.1:0-6573 GCA_049698655.1 Occallatibacter sp.
ACTCTACAGCACCAGCAGTCCAATCACCACTGATTTCAAGCAGTACAACGGGCGTCTCGATGCCGACGTAACCAGTAAAGATCACGCCAGCTTTGCAATTTACTGGGTCCCAGCCACTAAAACAAACTACAACGGCGGACTGGGCTACGACCTCTTCAATCACTCGCAGATTAACGAAGCCGTCTCGGTCATCTGGAACCATACCTTCTCGCCGACCTTCCTGAATGAAGCTCGCGCCAACGCCGCCGGGTGGCGTTGGAACGAAGTGACCAGCAATCCCCAGACTCCCGGTGGCCTGCCTCAGGATTATGTCAGCCAGATCGGGAGCATAAACATCGGCAGCATGGGCCCAGGTTACCCTAGCCATCTTGACCAATGGACATACACCTACAAAGATGTTGCAACCAAAGTGTTGCATACGCAAACGATGAAGTTCGGCTTCGATTTAACCCGGCTTTACTATTTGAACCAGGGGATCGGAGTGCCGAATTACACGTTCTACAATCTCTGGGACTTCATGAACGACGCCCCGGAGGCGGAAGGCGGCAGTTTTCAAGCAACCACCGGCCTTCCCGGAGGCTTCCGCAACGACAACCGCGAAAACATGCTCGGTATCTTCTTCCAGGATGACTGGAAGTTCCGTCACAACCTGACCGTGAGTGCCGGGCTGCGTTACTCCTACTTCGGACCGCTCACCGATAAGGACAAAAACATGGGCGTGCTTATTTTCGGCAGCGGCTCCAGCTTCTTGACGGGGATCGCGCTGAAGACCGGAGTCGGCTCCTGGGCAGCGCAAAAGATGAACTTTGGACCGCAGCTTGGCTTCAACTGGAGTCCGGATCGCCTCAAGAGCAAGCTGGTTGTTCGCGGTGGTTTCGGTTTGAACTATAACCAGCAGCAGATCGCAACCGCCAACAATGACGATTACAACCCGCCCGGAACGAGCGGTATTCCAGGTTCCAGCACAAGCCCCACGAATATCAACCCCAATATCATCTACGCGGTCTCGAGCAGCCCAACCAACATGTTCGGCTACCCGCCAAACCCCCACGCCATTACGACGTTTAACTCCGCCGGTCTGCCGACAGCAGGCGGCGCTAACATTGGCGGCTTTCCCAACAGTATGCCCACCCAGTACGTCGAACACTACTCGCTCGATGTTGAGTACGATCTGGGTCACGCGCTGGTCGCGAATCTCGGTTACACTGGCAGCGCCGGCCGCCATAGCCTGTACAACTATGACGCCAACGCTCTCGGAGACATCATGGGCGATCCGCAGAATCCTCTTATCAACGGCATCAACACCTTTGGCAGCGGCGGTAAGTCGAGCAACAACATGATGCTCGCCGGACTCAAGCACCAGTTCTCCCATACCTTCTCTGCCGAAGCGCAGTTCACATGGGCCCACAGCATGGATACAGACTCCGGCCCGTACTCTCGGGACGCCTATCTGTACCATCCCGCATACTCCTACGGCCGGTCGGATTATGACATCAACAAATCCTTCAAACTCTTTGGGATGTGGCAACCGGTTCTCTTCCACGGCAACCAGAACTGGATGGAGAAGGTCGCCGGCGGATGGACGCTGAGCGGCATCATGACCCTTCATTCAGGCTATGGGTGGACTCCAGTCTATACAGCGCCACACCAGATCTACTGCAATACCTGCAACTACGGATACCAGAACCTGCGTCCCCACTATATTGGAGGAGCCGGCGGCAGCACCAACAACGAAGCCTTTGAGACCGGAAGCAACTTCTCCAATCCAGGCGTTGCCAACACAGACGGCTCGCTCAATGATCAATTCTCCAACAACTACTTCTCAGTCCCGAACTACGCCAATGCCATCACGGATAATCCTGGACAGTCGACCAACAACTACATCCCTCCGCCGGGACTCATTCGCAACTCCTTTCCTGGCCCCAGATACAAGGATATCGATCTCACCATCGCCAAAGCATTCGGTTTGCCCAAGATGCCAGTCCTGGGCGAAAACGCGAAGATCGAATTCAAGGCCGACATGCTCAACCTTTTTAACATCTTGAACATCAACCCAGGAAGCCTCTCGACCAACATCCAGAACTCGAACCTTGGTCAGGCGGGGAACGCGCTCGGATCGAGAACCATCGATATGCAGGTCCGGTTCAACTTCTAACTGCTGGCAAGTTATCAAAAAAGAAGGGTGCGCGACGCGCACCCTTCTTTTTTTGTCGTGTAGTTCTTCCGCAGCTTCATGCCGGCACAACCAGCCAACAGCTCTAATCGTCCGCATGTCCAGAGAACGGCGCGGTGCGCGTAGAGACGTGGCCGGTGGACTTGCGCACGATCAGCTTGGGATAGACCGTGATGACCGCCGGGTGCGGATGGGGTATATCATCCCGGATGAGCCCCAGCAGTGTGCTTGCCGCGGCTTGCCCCATGGCGCGCAAAGGCTGATGAATGGTCGTAAGTGGCGGGTTGTTTGTCGAAGCTACCAGCACGTCGTCAAAGCCAAGCACTGAAACGTCGCGGGGGACGCGCAACCCCACTTCACGCAGAGCGAGGATCGCCCCGATCGCGGTAACGTCGTTGAAGGCGAAGATCGCCGTGAAAGGCCGCTTGGTCTTGAGTAACTCCCGTGTTGCTTCAATCCCCGGCCCAGGACCTGACTCCGGGCTCTGCAACTGCACGGCGAGTCGCTCGTCAACATCAATGCCCAGCCTGCTGCCCGCCTCCACAATCGCCTGCCACCGCAGGTCGGTATCCGAACTGAAGGTTTGCCCTTTGATGAAGGCAATTCGTTTGTGTCCCAGCGAGTTTAGATGAGAAAGCGCCAGGTGCGCGGCCTGTTCATGGTGCAACTCGATGCTGATCACCCCTTCGCGCCGCTGGTGCCCCGATACCGCGACAACGGGAACGGACAGTTTTTCCTCAATGGGTGTATCGACCGCGATGATGCCCTCGACAGAGCGGGACAGCATCATGCGCGGATAGCCCCACAGCAACTCCGGACGATGGCGATGGCTGACGACAAAATAAAAGAAACCATCCTTCAGAAGCTCATCCTCAATGCCGCTAAGAACTGCAGTCGAGTAACCTTCGCTTATCTCCGGAACGATGACGCCAATCGTGTAGGTTCGCTTCTGGCGCAGGCTTCTGGCTACGGTATTGGCGGAGTAGCCATAAAGCGCCGCGGCATGGAGCACGCGCTGCTGAGTTTCCTCGGCTATACGGTGCGCGGCCGCAGCGCCGTTGACGATGCGCGAGACCGTGGACTGAGAGAGCTCAAGGATTGCCGCGAACTCTTTCAGCGTGATTGGCTTTAACGGGGTCTTCACCATGTAGTTATTCTCCTGGGATAGCGCACCAAGGCGCGCAATCCCAAACAAGAGCGCGGAAAGCTGCATCAGCCCAACCAGGCAAACCGAAACCAAATATGATCCGGCTCATCCCGGCAATCCCTTCCCATGAAACCCGGCTCGCTGCATAGCGCTCACGCTCTCTGGGTTGCGCATAAACGTGCTCCACACCAGTTCGGAGCGGAGATTCTCCGCCATCAGCACCGAGATGCCCTGGTCAATCCCCAGCACATCCGGGTCATACCAGTTGGCGGCGGGATGGAAGGCGTCCACAAAGCCATAGCGCCCCCAGGCCTGCTTTCCCCATTTCGAGCGCATGGCGCGCAGAACTGAAAGGCAATCGGCAGGCAGGAACGCCAACGAACCCGCCGCGGCCGAAGGAACTACCGTTCCGTCCAGCGGTCCCTGCGCGGGCGGTCCGCCCCAGGCGGCATAGCCACCCACAGAGTCTGAAGCCGTGATGCCCCAGTAATCCTCGCTGTACCACTTGGGATAAGAAAGGCAGAACGCCTTATGGGCGCGCGTAGCGGTCACGGAATTTGCAAAGTAATCGGCGTATGCGTCGCGTTTGTCGCGGAAGTCATACCACGCCTGCGAATACTGATGCGTAAACAGCGGGTCGTCGCCGCTGATATAGTCGTACCCTTTGTAATGGATCACAGGGCGCGTAAAGTGATTCCAATACTCCGGCGCTACGGCGTGGGTGGGCGAACCGATGGCCAGCAGGTAAATCATCATCAATTCGCAATAGTCTTTCCAGCGAGCACGCAGAAAGCCCGAGCCGGGCTTCCATCCCATCGAAAACGTATTGCCGCCATTCAGCATCCACGGCCAATCGACACGCTCATAAATCTGTTGAGCCAGTGACTGGATTCGCTCATCCTCAAAGTAGGCCCGCGCCGTCAGAATGCCGCACAACAGGAGCGATGTGTCGATCGACGAAAGCTCCGCATCATGGACTCGCTTGCCGGTCTCAATATTCGTGAAGTGATAAAAGAAGCCATGCACCTCCGGCATGATGTTCAGGTGCCACTCCAGCGTTGTTTTCACGCGCTCCACGATCTGCGCATGTGGCAGGTAGCCGCGACGATCGGCAATGCAAAGAGCGGTCAAGCCAAAACCCGTGGAGGCGATGCTCGCCTCGAGACGCCGATCGCGGTGGCCGCCAAGGTCGTTGCGCGCGCGGTCGAGAATCTGCCCGGTCTTCGCGCTGGCCTGCTCCCAGAAGTACAGGCAACCCTGCCGCTCCAGGTCGTCGAGGAAGGCTTCATCGTCTTGGGATAGTTTCCAGGGTTCGCTTGCGAAAGCGATAACTCCGGGCGCCAGGGCGCATCCTGCCGCACCTGCGATAGCTTTGAGCATCTGACGCCGGTTCATCATCCACATATCGCTTCGCGTGGTCATCGAAACTTCTCCATCCCCAGCCTGCGGAGCAGAACCTAATGGAATCCCGCCAACAGCATGGCGTTCGCAGGCTCCGGATTGCTCATAAAAGTCTGCCACACCAGACCGGAGCGAAGATTCTCCGCCATCAGCACAGAGATTCCCTGATCGATTCCAATGCAATCCTTATCATACCAGTTAGCGGAAGGATGGAAAGCGTCTACAAAACCGTACCGGCCCCAGGCCGGGTTGCCATAACTTCCCATCAGGGAGATTAGTACTTGATAACAGTCTGCCGAATCGAAAGCCAGCGAACCGGCCGCCGCGCAGGGAACGACGGTTCCATCGATCGGTCCCAGCGCCGGAGGTCCGCCCCATGCGGTATAACCTCCCGAATAATCGGAGGAAGTAATACCCCAGTAATCTGCGTTGTACCACAGTGGATGTGCGCCAAGACAAAATGCTTTATGCGCTTGCGTCGCCGCAATCGAGTTAGTGAAGTAATTTGCGTAGGCGTCGCTCTTGTTGCGGAAATCAAACCACGCGTGCGAATACTGATGAGTGAACAGCGGGTCGGAGTTGCCGCTGATGTACTGGTAGCCGTCGTAAGTGAGAATGGGGCGAGCAAAGTTGTTCCAGTACGATGGAGCCACGGGATAAGTGGTCGAACCGATAGCCAGCAGATAAATCATCATCAATTCGCAATAAGTGTCCCAGCGCGCGCTGAGAAATCCGGTGCCCGGCATCCAGCCCATCGAGAAGGTCGCGCCTCCGTTCAACATCCACGGCCAGTTCACCC
This sequence comes from Occallatibacter sp., assembly GCA_049698655.1. Taxonomy (GTDB): domain Bacteria; phylum Acidobacteriota; class Terriglobia; order Terriglobales; family Acidobacteriaceae; genus Telmatobacter. The sequence goes on from JBAVYF010000610.1 coordinate 5,521, forward strand.
GCTGATAGATCTGCGTTGCCAGGGATTGTATCTGTGCATTCGCCCCGCCAAAATACGCCCGTGCCGCAAGAACGCCGCAGATCAGGATCGATGTGTCGATCGAGGAAACCTCCGACCCCGACTCCGGAGCGCCGGTGTTGATGTCGTTGAAGTGATAAAAGAATCCATACTCTTCCGGCATGTTGTTCAAATGCCAGGCCAGGGTATTTTGCACTCTCTCCACTATCTGCGCATGAGTTACCGATGGCAGGTAGCCGTAGGTATCGGCGATGCACAGTGCGGTCAAGCCAAAGCCGGTGGAGGCGATGCTCGATGTGGTCCTCGGATCGAGCGCCCCGCCCAGATAGTTGTTGGCCCGGTCAAGTACCTGCCCGGTCGTGGGGCTGGCCTGCTCCCAGAAGAACTGGCATCCTTGCTGGATCAGATCCGTCAGGAAGGCGGCTAGCGTGGTGGGCATTGGTATCCCCACGGGTGGACCGCCTCCGGTCGGGGTCGTGCCTCCGCCTCCAGAACTTCCAGAACTCCCTCCGCAACCGGAGACCAGCACACAGCCCGCCGCCGCCATCGACTTGAGCGCCTGGCGCCGGCTCATCCCCAGCACTCCGGATGAAGGAGCCGGGTACCAAATACTGCTTCGCCTGGTCATCGAATCTCCTCTATTGCCTTGTGTCATTGGGCATGAACTTCAATCACGGCCAGCCCATTCACCGGCAATGTAAGCTCCAGCACGCCTTGTTCCAGTTTCCGTAACTCGGGCGCGGGCAAAGTTGAGGCATTGTTCAGTGCTTCAATCTGCGCCTGCGTTGGATAGCGCGGGCTCCCCATGGCGCGATAGGCCGGCATGGGGTTTCCGTGGGTCTCATCGACCCGTTGTATGGTCGCCCTGGCGCCTGGAGCAACTCCCTTGAACGCCAGCCGCAAGGTCAGTGGAGCACCGCGGGCTAACTGGTCCATATCCACCAGGTTCCACGCGGCAACCACCAGCGTGCCATCCTTGCGCCGAGTTACAAGCAGGTTATCGGCTGGATTCGCCAGCCGCTCCTCTCCTAACTC
>JBAVYF010000611.1:0-2295 GCA_049698655.1 Occallatibacter sp.
GTCATGCGCAGGGCGAGCGAAAAGACCATCGACTGGTGCTCGTCCACGAGTTGTTCAAAGTCCGGCTGCCAGTCGTGGGCCATGGGTTTCGCTTCTACTCTCTTATCCGCGGAAGTTGCCGTGCGCGGATGCAGAGAGTACGCGATCTAGCAAAAAAAGTTCGTTTGGGGAGGGTGCGGCGGTGAAATGGGGAGGTTCTCAGAACAGATCCGGAATAGTGTGGAAGGCGATGCGCGTGGGCGCGGCCCTGAAGGCGGTCAGCATGGTGGCCGGAGCCAGCGTGCTCAGGCCGTACTTGTTGTTCAGCGCGTCCATGACTTCCAGCAGGCGCGCGCGATTCTGCTCGTCCTCTGACCCGTCGAAGAGATTCAGAGTGTGCAGCCGGTCGGGCACCAGGCCATTCAGATGAACGCCGATGAAGTAGGGCCGCTCGAAGTCCTGGCCGGACGGGCGGGATTCCCATAGACGACATAGCGCCGCGACGAGCGTCAGGTTGTCCTGGCACTCGGTCAGCCTGATCTCGCCCTTCCATCCTCGCGTAGGCATGCCGTAACTACTCACGGGCTTTTTCTCGCTGCGCGGCACCGCAAAGCCGATGACCAGCCCAATACTGCTGGCCCATAATCCGCCCGCGCGCAGCCGCATCGCGGCCTTGTGCAGCAGCTTGTGCGCCACCGCCCAGGCCTTTTCCGGCGTGCGCATCTCCGGCGCGAGTACATGCTGGTGGCTCATCGACTTCAAATGCTCGGTCTCCTCCATATCGAAGTCTTCGCCCCTGAGCCAGTGGCCCAACCGTTCGCCCAATACTGAACCCCAAGCCTGGCCGGCCCCGTCGCAATCGAGCGCCAGCAGCTGGTCCATCGTTTGAATGCCCTGCTCGTTCAGCCGCTTCTCCATCTGCGCGCCGATGCCCGGCAGAGCACGCAGCGTGAGCTGATGGAGGGCCTCGGGCAAAATGTCCAGGGGCAGCGCCACCAGGCCGTCGGGTTTTTCCATGTCGCTGGCCACCTTGGCTAGGTAGCGATTCGTAGCCAGACCGACTGAGCTGCGCATCATGGGGCCGACGCGCTCCAGGATGCTCCGCTTCACCTTCCGGCCCAGCGCCATCGCCGCCAGCAGCGGACGCTCCCGGCCCATCAACCGGCAGGCCATCTCGTCAACCGACAGCACCGCGGTCACCGGCAGGCAGCTCTCCACGGCTTCGACGATGCGGTGATGGTACTCGACATAAATCTCATGCCGCGCCTCCACCAGCTCCAGGCCGGGACACATCCGCTTGGCGTCGGCAACCATCATTCCGGTCTTGACTCCAAATGCCTTGGCCTCGTAACTGGCTGCAAGGCAACAGGTTGTGTTGGCCATCATGGGCACAATGGCCACCGGGCGGCCGCGCAGCTCGGGCCTTGCGTCCTGCTCCACCGAGGCAAAATAGGAGTTTATATCGACGAAGAGCCAATTGAGCCGCGGACCGTCTTCGGGGCGGTTTTCCGGCTGTTGCGGAGCGCGCGCAGCCTCTGGCTTCAGGGTCTGAAGCTCCTCCGGCCACTCTGCGGAAGCGAGGGCCGGCGCAGGATTGGGAGCGGTCGCCATAATAAAATCATTTTCGCCTTTTCTTCTCTTGAAAACAAGGGGAAACGGAGGAAAATGTCAATAAAGTCCTTGGCGCCGGGATTCCGGCACAAAAAATGGCTCCCGGACAGGTACGCCGCAGAGTCCGTTCAGCGTCTAAGGCTCTGAAGTCTGTTGTGTCTGGTGACTGACGATGAATAGCCTGATTCACTGGTTCACGGTTTACGAAAACGCCGTTGCCGTTCTGGTCACAGTGGGCGTGGCCCTGCTCCTCGTTTGCTGCCTGGAGTGCTCGGACTGCCCCAGCCGCGACAAGGACGATATCTTCCGCCACCACGAACTCTAGAGTCTCGGCGTCCCCGGCTGCGTTACACCGGCGCCACTCAATCCCTGATTAGGCTTGGCTTTTATCCGCGCATCTACGCGTCTGTTTTGCGCATTGCGGGCCTGCCCCGCTCGTCCAGCTCGACTCGGCAGAAGGGCGTGTGGTGGTCGTGGGGGAAGAAGATCAGCCAATCCTCCGGAATGGCGCGCGCATAAAACCGCTTGCGCTGCTCAATCACCATCAGCGGGTCAAGGTCGAAGGCCATCCCCCAGCCCAAATCGAGATGAGCGGTGGTGGGGATCAGGTCGGAGATGAAGCAGCCCCGCCGTCCTCCGGAGTCGAAACAAACGCCCATCATATGCGCCGTATGCCCCGGATAAAGCTCCACCGAAATGCCCGGC
>JBAVYF010000612.1:0-1740 GCA_049698655.1 Occallatibacter sp.
GAACTCACGTTTCGCGCGGTCGTTTGGGGCGTTTTGCTTTGTGTTATCTTCTCCGTCGCCTCGGCCTACTCCGGGCTGAAGGTCGGCCAGGGGATGGAAGCCGCCATCCCCATCTCCATATTGGCCATCGGGTTGGCGCGCATCTACAAGCGTCGCACCAGTTTGCTGGAAAATGTGATCATCACCGGAATCGGCGCGGCTTCCGGCAGCGTGGTGGCGGGCGCCATCTTTACCCTGCCCGCGTTGTATATGCTGCACCTCGATCCGCACCCGATGCAGACCATCTTCATCTGCCTGGCCGGGGGTTGCCTGGGCGTTCTCTTCCTGATTCCGCTGCGCCGCTACTTTGCGCGCGAGATGCACGGCCAGTTGCCCTTTCCCGAGGCGACAGCCATCACCGAGGTGCTGGTCACCGGCGAAAAGGGCGGTTCGCAGGCCAAGCTGCTGTTGCAGGCTACCGCGATCGCCGGCGCTTACGACTTTTTCATCTGCACATTTCACGTCTGGAAGGAGTATCTCGACTTTCAGTTCGTGCCGGTGATGCGCTCTCTTGCCGATCGCGGCCGCATGGTCTTCAAATTCGACGCCATCAGTTTCATCATGGGCCTGGGCTACGTGATGGGCCTGCGCAGTTCCATGATTTTTTGCGCGGGAAGCGTTCTTACCAGCTTTGTTCTGGTTCCGGTGATCTGGTACTTCGGCAGCCACATCGACGCTGCCGTCTATCCGGGCACCGTTCCCATAGCCCAGATGACCGCAGCGGAGATTGTGCGCAACTACGTACGCTTCATCGGCGTGGGAGCCATTGCTATGGCCGGCATCCTAGGCATTCTGAAATCGCTGCGCGTGGTGGCGGGGTCCTTCGGCATCGCGCTGCACACCTTTCGCCACGGCGAGGCCGTTGCCACGGAGCGGACAGATCGCGATATTTCCATCATCTCCATTCTTCTCGGCGTAATTATCAGCTCCCTGGCGGTGGCCATCTTCTTCGGGCGTCTGCATGTTTCGTGGACGGTGCTGGCGCTGGGCCTGGTGTTGACTCTGCTCTTCTCATTCTTCTTCACCTCGGTGGCGGCCAACGCCATCGCCACCACGGCCAACAATCCGGCCTCGGGCATGACCATGCTGACCATCATCATCTCTTGTGTCGTGCTGTTGAACTTTGGCCTCTCCGGAGACACGGGAATGTTCTTCGTGATGGCTATCGCGGGCATGGTGTGCACGGCGTTGTGCGTTTCGGGACAGTTCATCACCGACTTGAAGGCCGGCTACTGGCTCGGCTCCACGCCCGCTGCCCAGCAGAAGGTGAAGTTCATCGGCGTGATCGCCGCAGCCATCACCGCCGGACTGACCATCGTCCTGCTGGCCCACGGGTTTACGTTAGGAGAGACAGGGGAAGGGGCACTGCCAGCGCCACAGGCTTCCATCATGAAGGCCCTGGTGGTGGGATTCATGAGCCACCAGCCGGTGGCCTACATGCTGTTTGGCATCGGCGCGATTATTACATTGATATTAGAGATGCTGGGCAAATCGTCAATGGTCTTTGCGCTGGGAATCTACCTGCCGCTGGATCTGACCGCGCCAGTGCTGGCAGGGGGCATCCTATCTCACCTGATTAACAAGCGCTCGGAAAAGACCGGCGGCGACGAGGGAAGCAGGATTCGCGAGCGCGGCGTTATTTTGGCCTCGGGGCTGATGGCCGGCGGCGCGCTGGGAGGCGTCCTGGGCGCTGCGCTGCGA
>JBAVYF010000613.1:0-9399 GCA_049698655.1 Occallatibacter sp.
CTGGTCGGCAGCGGCGACTTTCTGGTAGAAGCCGCGGAGATCCTGGTATTCCTCGGGCTTGGCGAAGGTGAAGGCGCGCGCGAGTTGGCGGACGACGGTGATCTGACCGGGTGCACTTTTTGTCCCCGAAGCGAATGCCGCGTGTCCGGCCCAGGGAATCTTGACGTCTGGCGGCGCGGCTTGAACCGACATCTCCGCAGGCAAATGGAATACAGCCTGGTCGATGATCTGCTCGCCATAGTGCATATCCACAGGATTCTGCCGCAAGGCCTGATCGACAAAGGGGTGGTTGCGGGCCTCAAAGAAGAACGCAGGAAGTTGGAGGGTTTGAGAGGCGGATGAACCGAGGGTTCCTCGCAGGTTAATTACGGCGACCAGATTCAACTCAGGATTGTCGAGGGCCAGGAAGTGATCCACATGCGCCTCGACGCCCTGAGGGACCATCGATGCAAGCCAGTCGTCGAATCGCTTCTTGACCTCGCTTTCGCCGCTCATCAAGGATTCCTGGCGCCAATAAAGCGCTTCCTGACCGGTCATCAAAAATCGAAAATCGCCGGTAAAGCCATTGCGATCATCCAAAGTCACATCCCCGGTGCGAAAGAGCGAATTCGCGGTGTAGGGCAGGAGCGGAGAGGAAACCATGCTGGGGCCGCTGGCGCTCTGACGCACACCGGTGGCTCCAGCGTGCTTCCAGTGCATCGTCTGGAAGGGACACATCTTCTGGCCGGGGTCGAGGACGATTTCCTTGCCGCCGGAGTTTAAGATAACCATGTCGCCATCGAATTGATCGAAGGAGAGATATCCGGGCGTGAAAACGCCCCGGTCGCGATCAACCAACTTCATGCCGTATGCGGTAAGTCCGGCGGCGCGCAGCATGGCCAGATAGAGCAGTGCAATGTCCTCACTGGAGCCGCTCTTCTGAGACCAGATATCCTCGGCGCGCCTGGCGGTGCGCGATCCGGGCCGATTGAGTTCCGGAGAACCTCTCATGGGAGAGAAATCGGTGTTATCGAGAGCCTGGACAGCCAAATAAAGTTTCTTTGCTCTTTCAAGATCGTTGTCACCGGACACAACCAGGCCGCCTACTATCTGGCGGAGAGCCGCGGTAGGCTCGGCGAATCGGTCCACGTCCTTCGACCAGTTCTTTTCATCGTTCGTCCAGAACTCCTTTTCGTTCGATGCATTTATGTAATAGAAGAGCACATGATAAGAGAGACTCTGCTGGGGCGGCATCCACTCTTCGTTCGGAACCGGCGGAATGTCCGTGAGGTCCAGGCTGAAATGACCAATGGCATCGGTCGCGATCTTGACGCCCGGCGGAAGGTTCGGCCACCCGATGATGGTGTTGATCACATCTCCCCGAGCGTCCAGGAGATAGCGGCTGGTCATGGCTTGCGGGTCATTCAGAAAATCGTTGAAGGGGTTGAATGCAAAGTGCGCTTTGTGAACGAAGTAAGGCCGCTGAATCTGCCAGAACGGCGCGGAAAAATGCTGGTCACTGAACTGGACGGTATAGCGATATTCAAGGATGCTGCCGACTTCAACACTGGGCAGGGTAAAGACCGCGCGGCTATATTGTTTGCCGGGAGCTCGCGAGACGGGAATATCCTCAGGCCGGACAGTGAATGAAATGACAGTTCCATCAGCGTGTATGGTGCGAGCCTTGATGTTGGAGATTTTGAAGGTATTTGTTTGCGCGGAAAGCCTGGCTGCCAACGGACCTTCATGCTTTACTTGCGCAGGAGCCACATCGAAGTCGGAGTTGATGGTTTGCGGCTTGACGGAAGTGATTCCGGCGTTGTCGTGCGGGAAGGATATTTCGACCGTGGCGAGTTCCTTGCCTTTCTCCTTGAGCACTTTGATGCGTGTGTAAACCGTGCAGAAGTGCTGCGGGTCGTCGGTGACTTCCTCGACGTTGAGGTAGACGGCGGCGGCGCCGGGAGCCTTGGGGTCGGCGGTCATCTTGAGTTCTTCGTCGGTGGGGGCCTGGAACTGGGCGCGAAGCAGCGCTGGAGCCGCCAAAGCCACTCCGAGCAGCAGCGTGGATACGAAACCTGAAATCCGCATAACACATCCTCATTTCAAGAACTACGGAAAGCATAGCGCAAGACTGTTAAGTTGCCGCCGCATCAGTTGCCTTTCGCGGCGGGAGGCGCTTTGGTGAGTACAAGTTGCGCCTGATCGGCGGCGGCGACTTTCTGGTAGAAGCCGCGGAGGTCCTGGTACTCCACGGGCTTGGCGAGGGTGAAGGCGCGGGCGAGTTGGCGAACGATGGCGATCTGGCCGGGGTCGGTTTTAGACCTGGTGATCAGGACCGCGTGGCCCTCCCAAGAAATCTTGTTGTCCTGGGGCGCGCCTTCCACGCTCATGTTGGCCGGCAGGTGATAGGTGATCTGGTCGGTGACCTGGTCGCCATAATGCATATCCACGGGTTCGAGGCGCTTTTCCTGATTGACAAAGGGCTGGTGGCCGCGGGTCTGGAAGAAGAAGCCGGGAAGCAGGAGGCGTTTCGAGGTTGCCGCGCCCATGGCTCCGTGGACATTGACTATGGCGATAAGGTTGACCTCGGGATCGTCCAGACCGAGGAAGTGATCGATATGGGCTTCGACACCGCCGGGGACAATGGACACTAGCCAGCGGTCGAACTGTTTTTTGAGTTCATCTGGATCGTTTCTGATGGCAGTCTGCCGCCAGGAGAGGGCTCCCTGGCCGAGCATTATGAAGTTGAAGTGGCCAGTGATGGCGCCTTGCGCGTCGATGGTGATGTCGCCAGTGCGGACAACCTTGTTATCGGTGTAAACCTGCTGGGGCGAAATTGCGACACCACGGATGTTGGCGCTTTGACGAACGCCCATTGCGCCCGAGTGCCTCCAGTGCACCGTCTGAAACGGACACATCTTCTCACCGGGATCAAGAGGGATTTCCTTGCCGCCGATGTTCACAATGATAATGTCGTCATCCAACTGGTGAAAATTGAGGTAGCCGATATCGAATACGCGCTCGCTGCGATCGGCAACCTTCATGTCGTAGGCTGTGAGACCAGCGGCGCGCGCCATGGCCAGATAGAGCAGGGCGATGTCCTGGCTGGAGCCGCTCTTCTGCGCCCAGGTATCCTCGGCGCGCCTAGCTGCCTTCAATTTGAGCTGCTTGAGTTCTGATTCGCTCTTTTTGCGGGAATAATCGGTGTTGTCAAGCGCCTGCACGGCCTTGTAGAGCTTTTTAGCCTTATCCAGATCGCTATCGCCGGGAGCAATCAGGCCGGCAACCGCTGCCTTGATCGAGTTGCTGGGCTCGGCGAAATGATCCACCTCCTTTGACCAGCGTTTGGACTCGGAGATCCAGAAGTCGGTGGCACTATGGGCGTTCATGTAATAGAACTTCACATGATAGAGCAGGCCCTCGATAGGCGGCATCCACTCCTCGTCCGGAGCGGCCGGGATGTCAGTCAACTCAAGATGGAATACTCCTGCCGCGTCGGCTTTGAGAGTGATGCCGGAAGGTAGGATCGGCCACCAGATGAGGGTATTGACCGGGTCGCCATGCTCGTCGATCAGATACGAACTAGTCGCGTTCTGGCTGCCGGGCAGGAAAGCCTTGAAGGGCGTGAAAGCGTAGCGCGCATGGTGGACGAAATAGTGACGCTGAATCTCCCAGTCGGGCGAAGAGAAATGGTTGTCGTCGTAGCGAATCTGATAGCGATATTCGAGTATGCTGCCGACTTCAACGCTGGGCAGGGTGAAGACCTTGCGGGTGACCTGTAATTTTTCACCTTCCTTGTTGGTGGTTTTGGCGACCAACAACTCTTCGGGCTTTCCGGCGAGAGGGATGACAGTACTATCGGCATGGATAGTACGGGCCTTGATGTCGGTGACCTTCCAGTCGGCCTGCATATAGGGAAGCTGGACGGTGGCCAGCTCCTTTCCCTTTTCCTGAAGCACTTTGATGCGCACGTAAACGCTCTGGTAGTGGAGCGGATCGTTGGCGACCTCCTCCACGTTGAGGTAAACGGCGGCGGCGCCGGGAGCTTTGGGGTCGGCGGTCATCTTGAGTTCTTCGTCGGAGGGCTGATGGAACTGGGCGAGCAGGAGGGCCGGCGATGCGAGGGCGAAGAGCAGTGGCAAATTGCGCATGAAGACGGAAGCTCGCATGAACTTATCCTTTGTTTGGGAGCAAGAGCAAGTGTATCGCACGATTGTTAAAGCGCGGTCGCATCAGTTGCCTTTTGCGGCGGGCGCTGCGGGTGCGACAGTGGTGAGTACAAGTTGCGCTTGGTCGGCGGCGGCGACTTTCTGGTAGAAGCCGCGGAGGTCCTGGTACTCCTCGGGCTTGGCGAGGGTGAAGGCGCGGGCGAGGGAGCGAGCGATGGTGATCTGGCCTGGCGCGGAGGCCGTTTTTGCGACAAAGACAGCGTGGCCTTGCCAGGAAATCTTTGTATCCTGTGGCGCGCCTTCGACGGTCAGGTTGGCAGGCAAGTGATAGGTGATCTGGTCGATGACCAGGTCGCCGTAATGCATATCCACGGGCTCGAGGCGCTTTTCCTGATTGACAAAGGGCAGACGGCCGCGGGTCTCAAAAAAGAAACCGGGGAGCAGGAGGCGTTTCGAGGTTGCCGTGCCCAGGGATCCGTGCACGTTGACGACGGCGATCAGATTGACCTCGGGATCGTCAAGCCCGAGGAAGTGATCGATATGGGCCTCAACGCCCTCGGGAACGACGGAATCGAACCAGTGGTCGAACCGCTTTTTGAGTTCGGTCTGATCATTCTCCAGGGCTGTCTGCCGCCAATAAAGGGCTTCCTGGCCGAGCATGATGATGTTGAAGTGGCCGGTGATGGCGCCATGCTCGTCGAGGAAGATGTCGCCGGAACGGACAATCCTGTTGGCGACGTATGCCAGATCGGGGGTTATTCCAAGGCTGCGGACACGATCGCTTTGACGAATGCCGGTGGCTCCCGAATGCTTCCAGTGGAGGGTCTGGAAGGGGCACATTTTTTCGCCCGGATCGAGGAGGATATCCTTTCCGGCGATGTTGACGAAGACGATGTCGTCATCGAGCTGGTCGAAATCAAGGTAGCCGAGAGCGAATACGCGGCGGCTGCGATCGACGACCTTCATGTCGTATGCGGTGAGCCCGGCGGCGCGGAGCATAGCGAGATAGAGCAGGGCGATGTCCTGGCTAGAGCCGCTCTTATGAACCCACGTATCCTCGGCACGCTTGGCGACCTTCAACTTGAGTTGCTTGAGTTCTGATTCGCTTTTTTTGCGGGAGAAGTCGGTGTTGTCGAGGGCCTGGACGGCTTTGTAGAGCTTTTTGGCTTTGTCCAGATCGCTGTCGGTGGGGGCAATGATGCCGGCAACCGCTGCCTTGATTGAGTTGGTGGGCTCGGCGAAGTGATCCACTTCCTTTGACCAGCGCTTGGCCTCTTCGACCCAGTAATCGGCTCCACTGCGGGAGCTTTTGTAATAGAACTTCACGTGATAGAGCAGGCCATCGGTGGGCGGCATCCACTCTTCGTCGGGAGTGGCCGGGATGTCGGTCACTTCCAGATGGTAAACGCCAACTATATCGGACTTCATGGTGATGCCTGGAGGAAGGACGGGCCACCAGAGGAGTGAATTAACGATATCGCCATGCTGATCGACCATGTAACGGCTGGTCGCATTCTGGCTGCCGGAGAGGAATGCCTTGAAGGGGGTGAAGGAGTATTTTGCCTGGTGGACAAAGTAAGGGCGCTGGATCTCCCAAGTGGGGGAAGAGTTTAGATTGTCGTCGTAGCGAATCTCGTAGCGATATTCGAGGATGCTTCCGACTTCAACGCTGGGCAGGGTGAAGACCTTGCGGTTAACTTGTAACTTATCGCCTTCCTTGGATATTATCTTGGCGGTCAACAGGTCTTCCGGCTTCCCTGTGAGCGGAATGACGGTTCCGTCGGAGTGAATGGTGCGGGCTTTGATGTCCGTGACCTTAAAGTTGCCCTGCATATACGGAACTTCGACGGTGGCCAGTTCCTTGCCTTTTTCCTGAAGAACCTTGATGCGCACGTAGACGCTCTGGTAGTGGATCGGATCGTTGGCGATCTCCTCGATGTTGAGGTAGACTGCAGCGGCGCCGGGAGCCTTGGGGTCGACGGTCATCTTGAGTTCTTCGTCGGAGGGCTGCTGGAACTGGGCGAGCAGGAGGGCCGGCGATGTAAAGACGAAAAGCAGGGGCAGGTGGCGCACAAGAGCGGGAATCCGCATGAGTCTTTCCTTTGGCAGCAGACGATTAGAGGCCTGTGGCGAGGCGGTGAAAATGAATGCAAGGATTCTACATCGGCGGGCAGGCGGCGTCGAATGGAAGGCCGGCGGGGGTGACGACACCATCACGCGGGGCGGCAGGAAGATGCGCGCGGGCGCAGGAAGAGGAAGTTGAACCGGGTCGCCGAGCTCCTTACGGGTAGATGCGGTGGAGGGTGCGGGCGAAGGGGATGGTTTCGCGGACGTGGTCGAGGCCGCAGATCCAAGCGACTGCGCGCTCGATGCCCATGCCGAAGCCGCTGTGGGGGACGCTGCCGTAGCGGCGCAGGTCCAAGTACCACTGGAAGGCTTCCTTGGGGAGGTTCTGCTGCTCGATGCGGGAGTTGAGCAGCTCATAACTGGAGACGCGCTGAGAGCCGCCGATGATTTCGCCATAGCCTTCAGGGGCGAGGACATCGACGCAGAGGGCATAGCGGGAGTCGGCGGGGTCGGGCTCCATGTAGAAGGCTTTCACGTCGGCCGGATAGCGGTGAACCATGACGGGACGGTCGAATTGCGAACTAAGCCAGGTTTCGTCGGGGGAGCCGAAGTCGTTTCCATATTCAAAAGGCGCTTCGAGGAGGCCGTCTTTGTGGGCCTGGTTGAGCATCTCGGCGGCTTCGTCGTAGCGGAGGCGCGGGAAGGGCGGGCAGATGGCCTGGAGTTTGGCCGGATCGCGGCCGATGACCGTCAGCTCGGGAGCGCGGTTTTTGAGGACGGATTGGACGATGTGGGAGAGAAAGTTTTCGGCGAGTTCGAGGAGGCCGTCGAGGTCCATGAAGGCGACCTCCGGCTCGATCATCCAAAACTCGGTGAGGTGACGGCGGGTTTTGGATTTTTCGGCGCGGAAGGTGGGTCCGAAGCTGTAGACCTTGCCGAGAGCCAGGGCGGTGGACTCGATGTATAACTGGCCGGACTGAGTCAGGAAGGCCGGGTCGCCGAAGTAATCGACAGTGAAGAGCGTAGAGGTGCCTTCACAGGCCGCAGGAGTGAGGATGGGCGGGTCGGTGCGGATGTAGCCGTTGGAGTCGAAATATTCCGCCGCGGCGCGCATGATTTCGGCGCGGATGCGGAGGATGGCGGACTGGCGCGGGGAGCGAACCCAAAGATGGCGATGCTCCATGAGAAAATCGACGCCATGCTCCTTCGGGGTGATAGGGTAGGGGTCGGATTCGGGAACGCGCTGGACGATCTGGAGGCCTTCAACGTCGAGCTCGTAGCCGCCGGGGGCGCGCTTGTCGGCGCGGACTTTTCCGGTGACGATGACACTGGACTCCTGGGTGAGGCCTTTGAGGGCTTCGAAGACTTCCGGGGAGACGCTTTTTACGTGGGCGACGCCCTGGATGGTGCCGGTGCCGTCGCGAAAGATGGGGAAGAGGAGCTTGCCGCTCTCGCGGAGGTTGTAGAGCCAACCGCGGAGTATGACGGACTGGCCTTCGTGCTGGCCGAGAGTGGCGATGGTAACGATGGGGGCTGGGGCGGATTCTTCGGGCATGGGGCTTCCTTGACAGGCCGGTCCGGCCGGACTCTTTAGGATAGCGCGTGCGGGGCACCAGGCCTATCGAATGTAGGGACAAGTTGTGTGTAGTCTCCGGTAGGCCGGTGACTCGCTCGGAATTTCAGCAGAGAACCCCGACGTCTATTCGCAAAGGCCGTGCAGGCGTAGGAAACCCGCCTGATCTCTGGCGCCACCCTGCTCAAAGATGTGATCCCATGGCAGTGCCGGTCCGCCGGGAAAAGAACGATTTCACCGGTAGAAAAAGTGCTATCACCATGAGCGAGAAGATCAAGATTGGCTCAAAAACGTTGCCCCAAATAAAGTCCAGCCAAATTCCCGGTGTCTTTCCAGCGGCTTCTAATATCCACTCGGACGCTGCCTCCGCCACCCATCGGGGGTGCACAACGAACGGGAATATGCGGAGTTGGAATACCATGCCAGATACTAAGAAGAACATGACAAACCAGGTCCAGCGAACCTTGTTGAGGTATCCCGTCCATGTAACGATGAGACCGATGATAACGAGCGCTAGTGTAAGCTTGCCAACATCGCTAAATGAGCGCAAAGCTTCCCTCTTCCACACGTCGAGCCCCTGGGTGTCGACATAGCCCTCCAGGACATTCGCCCATGCTGATGGAATGAAGCAAGCCAAGGCGATAGTGAAAAGCACACTCGATATGAAAACCAGATCATGACGGATTCGCAAGCAACACCTCTCTGTCAACGGATCACAGTAGGAAACATGGACGGAATGTTATTACTTTGTCGCAGAAACGTGAAGTGCTACACGTCACTTGGGAGACGAACAGGCTCCTTTGCTGTATTCCGATCGGATAGTCGGCGATGCGGAAACTGCACCACTGCTCAGATACAGGGAATCCCAACTGGCCGGGAGGGTCAGGGATTGCGGGGGGAGTTGGACTTTAGTAGCATGAGAATAGTTTTTGATGCGCGCAACATTTCCCCAGAGTATGACAGATTGTGCGCAGGCTGGAGGGTCTATGAGCGAGATGGCGGTGGTTCGCAACGACGAGACGCAAAAATCGCAGGTGGATGCGGAGACTACGGCGCGGGTGATTGCCGAGAAACGGATCGGCGAGCGGATCAGGCGGCTGCGGCTCAAGAAATCCATGGGGCTGGTGGAGCTGGGCAAGCACACGGGGCTTTCGGCCAGTTTTCTGTCGCAGTTGGAGACGGGGCGGGTGGTGCCGACGCTGCGAAACCTGGCGCGGATCGCGATGGTGTTTTCCAAGGATTTGTCGTACTTCTTTGAGAGCGATCCTGCGGCGGTCTTCCGGATTCACCGGCGCAAGGAGCGGGTGAGGCTGCCGCAGACGGGGGTGGAGTTTCCGAGTTACTTTTTTGAGAGCCTGGGTTACATGGTTCCGGACCGGCAGATGGACCCTTACTTTGCCGAGTTTGTTCCGTTGACCAGGGAGATGGAGCCCAAGGCGCACATGCATCCGGGGAGTGAGTTTCTGTATGTTCTGGAGGGGGAGCTGGAGCTTCGCCATGGGGAGCAGGGGTGCTTGCTGGGAGCGGGCGACGCGGTGTACTTCGACTCGAGCATACCGCATGCCTACCAGTGCCAAGGCAAGAAACCGGCCTCGGCGATCATCGTGACCC
>JBAVYF010000614.1:0-14305 GCA_049698655.1 Occallatibacter sp.
AGTCTGCGCTGAGCGTGCTCTCAAAACCGCTGAGGAGTTAGCGCAGTTGATGGCGCCCTGGCTAGGGACTGACCCTGTCTTTGGCAGGATGACAACTTGGGAACTAGATTCACTCTTCGATGCTGCCACGGTCTTTAAATTGCGTAGTGAGATTGCCAGCGCGTGCGGCGCCGTGCTGGTCTATGGAACGGGGGCGGCGTATGTGGCAGAGCAGTGGGACCTGCTGGTCTATTGCGATGTAACTCGATGGGAGATCCAGAAGAGGCAGCGAGGCCATCTCATTGGCAATATTGGAGCTGACAACGCCTCTGCTTCCCCCGCAGAGTTGTACAAAAGAGCCTATTTTATTGACTGGCGGGCCGCGGATTCCGAAAGGCATCGCTTGCATGCCATGATCGATTGTTACATTGACACCAACCGGCCGCTGCGTCCCTTAATGATTTCAGGAAGCAACTATCGTGCGGCGTTGGCTAACATCGTACGGCGCCCATTCAGGGTCGTTCCGTTCTTCGATCCCGGCCCTTGGGGTGGAGAGTGGATGCGGCGACAATTCGATCTGCCCAAGGAGCCACCCAACTTTGCATGGTGCTTTGATTGCGTGCCTGAGGAGAACAGCCTTCGCTTTCGTTTTGGCGACAACATCGTCGAAACGCCAGCGCTGGCGCCTGTGCATGAGCATCCGCAGGAGTTACTTGGCGATAACATTGTAAAGCGGTTTGGTGCTGAGTTCCCCATTCGTTTTGATTTCCTGGATACGGTGGAGGGTGGCAATCTCTCACTGCAGGTTCACCCGCTACGTTCATATATTGCTGAGCATTTCGGAATGACGTATACGCAGGACGAGAGTTATTACTTGCTGGATGCTGAGCCAAGTGCAGCGGTGTATCTGGGTTTGAAACCTGGAATCGACCCCCTCCAGATGGCCAGGGATCTTGAAGCATCTCAGGCAGGTGAGCACCCGTTTCCCGTAGAACGTTACGTCAACACGTGGCCGGCAACAAAACACGACCACTTCTCCATTCCGGCAGGAACGATTCACTGCTCGGGGAAAAACAGCCTCGTCCTTGAGATAAGTGCAACTCCGTATATCTTCACTTTCAAGCTGTGGGACTGGGGGCGGCCTGGCTTGAATGGATTACCCAGGCCAATTCATTTGAAGCATGGTCTCGCAAATATCCAATGGAACCGTGACTGCGAATGGGTGCGGAACAATCTTATAAATCCTGTTCACCTGCTGGCCCGTGGCGCTGGGTGGCGGGAAGAGTCTACCGGCCTGCATGATTCTGAGTTCTTGGAAACACGGCGCCACTGGTTCACTGGTCCCGTGCTTCATGATACAGAGGGCACTCTGAACGTGTTGAATCTGGTCGAGGGAGATGAGATTATCGTGGAGAGTCCTGAGAACGCTTTTGAGCCGTTCGTCGTCCACTACGCGGAGACATTCATCGTACCGGCCTGCGTCGGGCGGTACCGGATTTCGCCGACAAAGACAACGGACAAGCCGCTGGCGACCATTAAAGCCTTTGTACGGCGCGGAGAATGAAGCAGGCGCGAGTGCATAGGCACTGTGCTTAACGACCCGCTGCTGATGGGCGTCTGTGTCTGTCGGAAAGATTCCGGAGAGCGAGAATGAACAACAAAAGAGAATCCCAGCATACCTCGTCCGTCTCGAAGTTGATCCAGGCCGGGAATAGAGCGCTGAGCCATGGTGCACTCCTGTGGAGCCTCGCCTCCCTGGCCATCGTCTCGCTCACATCCCAAGTTGGAGCTCAAATACCGGCTCCTTCTGGCGATGCTCGCCAAGTCGCGTTAGCCGGTCTAACCGGGCAACTTCATGTTGGCACAGAGTTCTTTCTGAATCGCACCGAGACAGAGGAATCCATTGCAAAGCACTTTAGACTCATGCATGATAATGGCCTGACTCTGGTCCGGATCTTCATCATTTGGGATGATATCGAACCGACGCCTGGCAATTGGGACTTTCAGAAGTACGACTGGATCTACGATGCTGCGGCGAGAAACGGGATCAAGATAGCCGCAACTCTATGTTCGGAAGACCCACCCGGCTGGACAAGGAGGACTCCCTTCTACCATCACTACACAAATCTCGACATTCCGGAGTACAGGGCAAATGCTGCCATCTATCTGGACAAGGTGGTGAACCGGTACAAGAACCACACGGCGCAGGGCGTTTGGCTGCTGATGAATGAGCCGAACAAGTATGATACTGATCAGGCTACTTTTCTGGTATTCGGGCACTGGCTGGAAAAGAAGTATCTAAGTGTCGACGAGTTGAACAAACATTGGTTCCGGCACCTGCATACGTTCGCCGAAGCCGCGATCGACCAGAAGCAATTAGGCGATTACTGGACCGACCCGCAGGTGCTCATCGATTGGAAGGAGTTCAACGTCGACAATCTTATTGATGAGCTGATCTGGATTCGTACAAAGGTCCTGGCCATCGATCCGAATCATCCTATTCACTTCAACGTCACGGACCCGGCTGGAGATGCCAATGGTCAGGATGTCTGGAAGGAGAAGCAGGTCCCCGACATTCTGGGTGTGACTATGCACGCCGCGTGGACGTTCTCTTCAACGACACCGGAGAGCGACTACGGCGAGCTGTATGCCTATCGACTTGACCTGATTGCGAACGCCAGCAAGAGCAAGCCGTCAAAGCCGTTCTGGGTGACTGAACTCCAGAGCGGTCCCACGCTCTACACAGGGCACTTTCCGTTAACGGTTACTCCGCAGGATTTGAGCCGATGGATGTGGGATTCGTATGGGGCCGGGAGCAATGCGGTCATTTTCTGGCTTTGGCATCCAAGAGACATGGGTACAGAAGGGGGTGAGTGGGGCCTGGTCAGCCTGGACGGCACTCCCAGTGTGCGCCTTCCTGCAGTCAAGGCCGTGGCAGATGTCCTCAGGCAGAATCCTTCCCTTGCAGACGCTCGCACTCAACCTGCGCGTGTCGCAATCCTCTACAACCGAGAGGCTGCCGTGGTCAACAATCTGGACGGGCGAGGGCAGCAACGTCAGGATGAGGTCAAGGATTCGCTGTTCGGATGCTATCTTGCGCTATTGCGTGCACATATTCCCACACAGTTTGTCGATATCGACCAGTTGAAAGGCGGCGACGTAAGTAAGTTCCCTATACTGTACGCCCCTGATTCCTACGCACTGGACGATGAGGGAGTGGCTGCGTTAAAGGACTTTGTGAAGCAGGGTGGCACTTTATGGGCCGATGGACTTACCGCGTGGAAGACGGAAACAACGCGTGTCCGTCCGAGTGTTCCTGGTGGACTTAGCGATCTGTTTGGAGTGGAAGCCACCGATATTTATCCGGTTCAAGCAACCATGCCCTATTCCGTAACGGCTCAGAACGAGTTGGGTGGAGAGCTCTGGAAACTGCCCTTGCAAGTCAAGGGCGCAGAAGTTGTTCTGCGCGACAATGACGGCAATCCATTCGCCGTGAGACACAAAGTCGGCAAGGGGGAGGTTTACTACTTCGAATCGGCAGTTACTCTTGCCTATGCGCGACGCAACAACCCTATAGTCCAGCAATGGATCATCGAGCCTGCTGTCAGGCAAGCGGACGGAATGCCCATTCAGGTGAAAGAAGCATCGGAAAAAGTTATCTTCCGGGGCCTGATTGGGCCACAAGGCCCGATTGCGATCTTTTCGAACTGGGGGCCAGCGACAAAGGTCGTGGTCAGCTTTCAAGGAACTCACACAGTGACCAACGCCATCACTGGAGATAGCCTGTCGGTGAAGACGGAAGACGGAAGAAGCCTTGCCAGCCTGACCCTGGCTGCCGGGTCGTCTGCGCTGCTTCTGGCCAGGTAGACATTGTGCTCGATAGGCGGTGTGTGTTGTTTCAAATGATCGACTTTCTGGGAAGGAACAGGGACATGATACTTCGCGGAATTGTTTTGTTTGCCGTGGTTTTGATGGCAGGTTTGCCCCGCCTGGACGCGGAATCATTTAGAGATGTGGTGATTCTTCAGGAAGCGGGCTTCCCCTCGGCAGATTCGTCTGCCCCTTCCGCAACGATGTTGCGTGTCGTGTTTCCGGGCGCGCATATGGTCTCCGCGGCCGAGTTGCCGGCAGCAGTTTCGCAGGCTGATTGCCAGCTGTTGGTATTGCCCTATGGCTCGGTTTTTCCGGAAGACTCCTGGCCGCAGATTCTTGCGTATCTGAATCGGGGTGGGAATCTGCTGGTGCTGGGCGGAAGGCCATTCACTCGCGCCGCCTATCGCGATTCTTCCGGTTGGCATCTGCGCGATTATAGCGTGAGATTCATCCGCGAAATGGCAATCGACAACTACACAACCGTACCTGGATCCGAGGGGCTCCAGTTCCAACCAAACAGCGAACTCGTAACACAGGTTCCACAATTCTCCTGGAGCCACGCCTTCAGTCCAATCATTCATCTGTCGTTTACGGAGACAAACAACCGTCAGGGGGCCGCAGGCTATCTGAGCGCTCGCATGGATGCTTTCGCCTGGGGGGTGCGCGACGGAATGCGTATATCCGCACCCGCAATTCAAGTTGACCACCTGCGCGAGCGTTTCCAGGGTGGGAGGTGGGTGTTTCTCAACGCCGAATTGTCGTCGGCATTTTTCGAAGGCGGCGCAGCTACGCAAGTGATTGCCGCGCTGGCGGGCTCAGCCAGGCGGGGGGCGGATGAATTCATTGTTCGGCCATCGCTGCCGCTATATCTCCCCGGCGAGAAAATTCAGCTCGAAGTCCACTGGCTCGCCAGCGGCGCGCCCAACGCGAAGCTAACCGCGCAAATCTCAGTCACGCCGGAAGCGGAACCGTCGAAGGCATCGACCACGAATATCGCCATCCCGAACGATGGCACGACTATACTTCCCCCGGTTGCGACCAAGGGATTTCATGTCATCGAAGCGCGCTTGCTGGAAGGCTCGCAGCTGCGGGCTACCTATCATTCGGGTTTTTGGATTCGTGATGAAGACTACCTGCGCTCCGGTCCCAAGCTCACCGCCAATGAAGATTACTTGCTGGTGAATGGCAAGCCGCTGGCCGTGGTGGGAACAACCTATATGGCAAGCGATGTGCAGCGCCTGTATTTCGATCATCCAAACGTATACGTGTGGGATCGTGATATGGAACAAATGAGCAGCGCCGGGATCAACATGCTGCGAACGGGATGGTGGACTGGCTGGACGCGGTTTACGGACGAAAGCGGCATTCCCTATGAGCGTACGCTGCGCACCATGGAAGCCTTTTTGATGACGGCCCGCAAGTACAATCTGCCGGTGCAGTTCAATTTGTTTGCCTTCATTCCCGACGTAATGGGTGGCGACAATTCTTACCTTGATCCAGTCGCAGTTGGAAGGCAGCAAGCCATGGTAGCGGGCCTCGCGCGCCGCTTTCGCGATGTGCCTTTCCTGGCATGGGATTTGATCAATGAACCCAGCTTTTCCAAGACCTTGTGGTTGACGCGTCCAAATGGAGATGCCATCGAGCTTGCCGCGTGGAACGACTGGCTGCGGAAAAGGCATCCTGACTTCCAGGCTTTGGCACACCAGTGGAATATTGCTCAACTGTCGCCCACGGACCCAGTGCCTGTTCCAGCGACAAGTGATTTTACCGGCATCGACATCAGCTCCGATCCCCGCACTGTCAAGCTTTACGACTTTTATGAGTTTGCGCAGGATGTATTCAGCAACTGGACCGGGGGAATGCGCAATGCCATCCGCGAGGCCGGCTCACAGCAGTTGATCACTGTCGGCCAGGACGAGGGTGGAGAGGATGACCGCCTGTCCCCTGCCTTCTACGCGAAGAACGTGGGTTTTACCACCAATCATTCCTGGTGGCACAACGATGCTCTTCTATGGGATTCGCTGGTAGCTAAGCAACCCGGCCTGCCCATGCTGATTCAGGAAACCGGCATCATGCGGCAGCTCTCGATGGACCTGGTCATGCGTCGAAGCCCAGAGAGTACCGCCGCGCTGTTAGAGCGTAAGTTTGCCTTTTCGCTGGTTCAGGGCACGGGAGCCATTCAGTGGCTTTGGAATACCAACGACTACATGCTCAGCGGGAACGAAGTTCAGATCGGCATCCTGCGTGCGGATCGAACGGAAAAGCCGGAAGGGCAGGTGATGCGCGGCTTTGCCAAGTTCTCGCAGGCTGCCAGCGCCAGCCTGCTGCATCCACAAAAGCCCGAGGTTGCGATTGTAACTTCACAGGCGGCCCAATTTTCGGCACTGATTGATTTGCAGATAGAGGCACAACGCAATGCAGTGATTGCCGCGAATTATTACGACCGGATTCCGACATCGATTGTCGCCGAGAATCAGCTGCCTAATCTTGGTTCGCCGAAGCTCGCCATTCTTCCCTCCCCACAGGCGCTGAGTTCTAGAAGCTGGGAGCTGCTTCTCGATTACGTGCGTGGTGGAGGAAATCTGCTCGTGACCGGTTCTGTCGATCGCGACGAGTATTTCCATCGCGTGAACCGCGTTGCAGAGCTGATTTCCGGCTCACAACCCAAGCCTGTGACGGCCCGTGCGAACACACTCTCCATCGGCGGTCGCACCTTTGAGGCGACTTACAGTGATGTGCCGACGACGTGGCTCGAGGGATTGACCTGGAAAGATGGATCGCAGGAAGTGAAACAGGTATCGTACGGAAAGGGAAAAGTGTTTTGGGCCGCCTACCCGGTGGAAGCAGCCAGAAACCTGGATGCCGCCGCCGAGGTCTATCGAGGTGTATTCGCCGAACTCGGGATCGAACCAGGCTTCGATCTGCGCTCACAACTCTCGCCGGGAGTGCTGATCTATCAAACTCAACTGCAGGATTCTGTTCTGTATGTGATGGTGTCTGATAGCGCAGAGGATGCAGACATTGATCTGCGCGATAAAACCACCGGGGCCACACTCAAGCTGCACCTTCCCTCGGAGCGGGCAGCCGTCGCGTTGATCCGCAAAGTGGATGGAGCCTTGATCGCAAGGTACGGGTTTGACTGAGGTTGTGCCTCGCCAAAATTCCATCCGGGCGACAAACGGCCAAGTTCTCTGCTTGTAGGAGTCTCGGAATATGCGATTTTCACTCCAAGAGAACGGACCGAAAGTTCAAATGCCCGAAAAGGAGATTTAGCGCCAGCCGGCACCAACTGATGCGTTTTTATCTCGTCTTTCCGCAGTAGAAAAACGCAGGCAAATTTATCGTTGTAGTCGATTTTGTAGCTGTGAAAGCACCCGAGAGTCACAAGGTTAAACAGGGATCGGCAAACACGCGGTAAACGATTCAATCAAAATCACTTATTTTCACTCTATTTCAATAAGTTTCAATAAATCGTCTGACCTGTTTTGGGAGCAGAGGGTCGGGGGTTCGAATCCCTCCGCCTCGACCAGTATATGCTGTTGATAATACAAGAGATATCGCCATTTCCGGCCACGCATCTGCTTTCCCCAGCACCATTGCTGTAGCCTACTTGGATAGGTTCACTTTGAGCGACCCCTATTTGAGACCAGGCGCGGTCTCCCGTCGATTTACTTCGCCCCTACCCTACCGAGCGGATGCGGGCGTGGCCGGTCAGAGATCGCGTCGGAAATGTGCGCAACAACGATACGGAGCTACTGGTGATTTCGAGTTGATCCACAGTTGTTCCCTCTGCACCAACCTTTATGGATTCCATGGCTGAACGGCGTTTTTGGGGATTAATCCTGCCTGCCGGACTGGAAACGTTCGATTTTGGGGTGTCGGGAGAGTGAAATTCCATCCGACGCCGGTCTGTCGGTTTGACGGTTCATGGCAGGCTATTGCTTAAGTAGTAACTGACGGCTTGGTGACCATCCAACCGGAACAGCAAAATGGCCGCGAACGGAGTCGACGAGTGACTTGGGCAACAACTGAGGTTCAAACTCCGGGTGGTCATCCATGGAGGATGTGCCAAAATGAACACAGATGGCCGCCTCGTTGCAGCGCAGTGTGCCGAGCGTGAAACAGAGCTAGAGCACAGAATCAACGCGGCGTTCAGACTTGATTTGTCAGCGGCCATGATGCATTGTGGTACTGCCATCACCATGCAAGCATCTGCCATCTCCAACATCTCGCTCGCCATCGCCGCGCTTTTGTTGTGCCTCGGCATACGCTCTGATTACTCTCCACGCCAGCCTTCCCGCATGGATTCGCTACCTCGACTCACGGTATGGGCATGGGAGCGCCGCGAAGACCTTCACTCGCTCGACACTCAGAAGTTCGCCATCGCGTACCTCGACCAGACACTGACCATCGACCGGGGCGTGCATAGTCAACCCCGCCGCGATCCGGTCGTCTTTTCCGCATCATCGATTCGAATGCCTGTAATCCGAATTGAAGCCACGCGGCTTTCCGTGCTCGACGATGAAAACCGGGCCGATGCCGTGCGCGCCATCCTCCCCAGCGCGCGGGAACCGGGCATCGCGGCTTTGCAGTTAGACTTCGACGCCACTCGCTCCCAGAGACAGTTTTACCGGAAGCTCCTCTTCGATCTTCGCCGGCAAATGCCCGCCAATCTTCCGCTGTCCATAACCGCACTCGCTTCCTGGTGTTCCTGGGACGGCTGGCTGCACGACCTCCCGGTGGATGAGGCCGTGCCGATGCTCTTCCGGATGGAGCCTGACCGCCGCCGCGCACCGCCTGATATCGACGATTTTCAAATCCGCGAACCTCTATGCCAGACTTCCGTAGGTGTTTCGACTACAGAACCGTGGCCATCCGACCTCGTCGGCAAACGCATCTATGTTTTTTCTGATCGAGGCTGGCGCAAGGATTCGCCAGCCGACCTGGAACGGAGACTCCCATGAAACTGCGTCGTTTTGCCATTGTCGCCACCGTTGCCGCTTTACTTCTTTCGCCCTTCAACGGTGTACAGGCCTGCGGGCCGATAGACGAACCCGACACATTCGTTCGCATGGATTCGCCAGACAACCTTGGAACCTTTGCTCTGGGTCATCTCGGCATTCTGCAACGCGGCTACGACTCAAACGAGTATGCGGTTGCTTACCGATACCTGAACGGCGGCAAGCTCTCAGACGAGCAGCGACTATCTTATGCCCCGCCCCCTGGGCCACCGATCATATTGAACGCGGAGCAGTGGAAGGCCGCTCAGCAAGCTCGGCAAGATGCACAGCCACCGAAAGCATGGCTGCTGAATCGTGCAAAGTATCTCCCAGGCAGCGTGCAAGGAGCACAGGAGCAATCATTTCCAACGGATTTTCAAGGCCTCATCGTTTTCGATCCAAGCTATCTGAACTGCCCCGATCCCGCTTTTCAGAACGCTGTCCTCACCCTCAACAAGCGCGCCGATTCTTGGGGCAAGCAGAGTCCCTGGCTGATGGACTGGATTCACGGGCAGGATGCGGTTTTCTCCAACTGCACCGGCAAAAGCCCCGCAACGCCGTCCCCCGTTCCCGCCGACAGCCCCGCGCTGTTGCGCGCCGACCGGGCCTATCAGCTCGCCTCGGCAGCCTTCTATGCCAAGCAGTACGACCAGGCCGCCCAGCAATTCGCAGCCATTGCACGAGACAAGAGCTCACCCTGGAACTCATGGGGAGAATACCTTACCGCTCGCGCCATTGTGCGCAAAGCCTTTGCAATGGGCAAACCAACGGAGCCTTATAGCAGCGACGTAGCCGACTTCGATCTTGGTACGATGCAAAGTGTCCAGAAGATGTTGGAAGCTCTGCTGGCGCAGCGCAACCCGTTACCCTCTCGTGAGATCGTCCTCAAGGAGCTGAACTTCGTTCGCATTCGCACTGAACCCGAGAAGCGAATCACTGAAATCTGTGCGGCTCTGGCGGGGCCTGGGCCGGATGCAAACTTCTTCTGGGATCTCGACGATCTGAGCTACGTTCTGATGAAGCATATAGCCATTGGAAATCCGCCACCACTCTATGCCTGGATTGCTGCATTCCGCACGTCTGGCGGGGCCGGCGCCGCCTTCGCAACCTGGCAGCAAAACCATGCTCTGCCCTGGCTAGTCATGGCAATCATCAAGGCCGATCCATCGGACGCCTTCGTGTCCCAACTGCTCGCCGAAGCCGAAAAAATCAAGCCGGGATCGCCCGCCTACGACACGGTTTTCTATCATCGAGTGCGTCTCCTGATCGGACTAAACCGCGCTGATGAAGTCCGCTCGTTGCTCGATCAGGCTCTGCCAGCGATGCGCAGCCAGCCGCCCAGCTCCAATGAGAATGCTCTTCTGGCGGAGCGTCTGGCAGTTGCACGCGATTTCAAAGAATTCCTCGTGTACGCACCTCGCAAGGTGGTCGTATCCTCCGAAATCAGTGATGCCGCGATACAGGCGAACTGCGTTGACGCTCCGGCTGAGGATCATAGACCCGACTACTGCCCCCAAAAAGGCGGTCCACCTCGGTTAGATCATTCGCTGGAGTTCGACGACGATGCCGTCTATATTCTGAATCGTCAGACACCGATCAATTTGCTTGTAGAAGCCGCATCATCGCCAAGTCTTCCTGCAAATCTGCGTCAGGATCTGGTGCTGGCGACCTGGACGCGGAGCGTCGTCCTACAAGACGCGATCAGCGCCGCCAAGCTAGCTCCGCTTCTGCCCAAATCCATTCGCGAAACCGCGGACACAGGCGTGGGCTTCACCGCCACTCTCGCCATTCTGCGCAATCCCGGCCTGCGCCCTTATCTTGAGCCTGGAGTCTCACGCTTAGCCAGCTTCAACCAACTGGACAACTACCGCAATAACTGGTGGGGCGACAATTGGGAGCGCAAGGAGCCGCTGGAATCATACCAACTTCAGCGCTCGGCGGCTCTTACCAAGCAGCAACAGGCGAACGGTGATGCGGAGTATCAGCGTCTTCTGCTACTCCCCCCCGCCGCTGCGCTTCTCGGCCAGCGCATCATCGAATATGCCAAGGAGCACCCGGCAGACCCTGAGGTACCCGAGGCTTTGGCCCTCACCGTTCGCGCAACGCGTTATCCTTCCACGGACTGGAAAGCCTATACAACAGCCGCAGCGGAAGATAGTGCAATCAGCAAAGCTGCCTTCCAACTGCTGCATTCGCGCTATCCGAAATCGCCCTGGGCCATCAAGACGCGCTTCTACTACTGAGGATGGCATGGGGTTTTGACGAGTTCCGGGCGGATGACCGGCCAACCGTCAATTACCACTTGTGCACTACCCAACGCGCGTGCCACGCGGGGGCCATGCGGAGTGCCGCGACTATGTTGTCAGCAGCAATTCACCCTGCCTTGCGGCAGAATTGATTTCAGCCCGAATCTTGCAGTCGATACGTCCAGTTGAACAAGAAACTGAATAGCGGTGCTGTTTTCTGCTCGTTACAGGCTTTCCCGGGATTACTCCCCGAAAGTCGGCATTGCGTCACAATTCCGCGGCAGAGCCGGGCGCCTACGAAGGAAGTACTACGTCGGCGCGAACTGCGTTATCCTGATCCATAGGTGACCCAACCCGGTCGGATACGGAGCCTGAAATGGGCGAGTTTGTCCTGAACGTCAACGGCGCTCACCTCCGCGTGAACGCTCCCCCTGAAGAGACTCTGCTTTCTGTCTTGCGCAATCGGCTCAATCTGACCGGGACCAAATACGGCTGCGGCGAGGGCCAATGCGGAGCCTGCACCATCCTGCTCGACGGTCGAGCCACTCGTTCCTGCCTGATTCCAGTGGCTTCGGCGGTCAATGCGAAAATCACCACCATCGAAGGCCTGGAGACGAACGGCAAGCTCAGTCCCGTCCAGCAGGCTTTCCTGGACGAGGGCGCCTTCCAGTGCGGTTACTGCGCCTCAGGCATGATTCTCAGCGCCACTTCTCTGTTGCATGAGACGCACAACCCCACCGAAGAGCAGATTACCGCGGCGATGGATGGAAACCTTTGCAGGTGCGGAACTTATCCGCGCATCCTTGATGCGGTAAAGCGCGCCTCACGGGCGAAGCCCCAGGGAGCAACCCGATGAGCCTTCGCGATGAGCCCGAGCTTGAATCTTTCCAGGACCAGTACTGGGGTCCTTCAGGCAGCCTTTACCTCGACCGCCGCGACTTCCTGAAGGTCTTGGGAGGAGGACTGCTCGTCTGTCTCGCTCACACCCCCGCGTGGACGCAGGAGTCGGGCCGGTCCTTCGGCAGCCATGAGCTTCCCAAAGATGTGGGCGCGTGGCTGCATATTGCGGCCGATGGCCATGTGAAGGTATTCACCGGCAAGGTTGAGGTAGGACAAAACATCCGCACCTCTCTAGCCCAACTTGTCGGCGAGGAACTGCGCGCACCCATTGACTCCATTGTGATGGTCATGGGCGACACCGAGCTCACTCCCTGGGATATGGGCACCTTTGGCAGTCGCACCACCCCCACCATGGGGCCGCAACTCCGCACCATGGCCGTGGCCGCACGCCAAATGCTCTTGGAATTGGCCGCCGAACGCTGGCATCTCGACCCCACGGCCTTGACCGCTGCAGGCGCCAGGGTCATCGACCCTCGGACCTCGCGGTCGTTCACCTATGGTGAACTCACGCAAGGCGAAAACCTCGTCAAGATCGTCTCCGGCCAGGAGAGTCTCACACCTCCCGATGAATGGAAGATCGCCGGAACCGCCGTTCCCAAGGCTGAAGGCCGCGACTTTGTTACCGGCAAACACGCCTATCCCTCCGACATCACCCGTCCCGGAATGCTCTACGGCGCGGTGCTTCGTCCCGATGGATTCAATGCAACACTCGTATTGATCGACACCAGCTTGGCCGAAAAACTTCCCGGAGTCCGTGTGGTGCGAGACGGCGACTTCACCGGGGTCGTCGCCACTGATGCCTTGTCTGCGCAACAAGCGATCTCCACAATCCAGGCAAAATGGAATGTGCCCGCGCAACCCTCCAACCGCGATCTCTTCGAGGTTCTGAAGGCCACTTCCGAGTCCGGCGGTGAAGATGGCTCAAAGCACACGACCGGTTCGGTGGAGCAAGCCATGGCCGCGACCGGCTTGAAACTAGAAGAACGGTACACCGTCCAGTACATCGCGCACGCGCCCCTTGAGCCTCGCGCCGCCGTGGCCGAGTGGAGCGGCGACAATCTCACGGTATGGACCGGTACGCAGCGTCCCTTCGGAGTTCGCGACCAACTCGCCCAGTCGTTTCACATCCTCCCCGCTCAGGTGCGCGTCATCCAGCCGGATATGGGCAGCGGCTATGGCGGCAAGCATACAGGTGAAGCGGCTCTTGAAGCCGCTCGCTTGGCAAAAGCCGCCGGCAAGCCCGTCAAAGTCGTGTGGACGCGCCAGGAGGAATTTACCTGGGCCTATTTTCGCCCCGCCGGCCTGATTGAGATCAAAGCCGGCGCGCAGCAAGGTGGAACGCTGGTCGCATGGGAGCACCACAACTACAACTCGGGCTCCGCTGCCATCGCCACTCCATACAATGTTCCCAACCAGCTCATTCAATACCATCCAGCCAGATCGCCTCTGCGCCAAGGCTCCTATCGCTCACTCGCAGCCGCTGCCAACGTCTTCGCCCGCGAGTCGCACATGGATGGGCTGTCCCACGCGGCGGGCATCGACCCGCTCGAGTTCCGCCTCAAGAATCTCACCGATCCCAGGTTGCGCGCCGTCTTTGAAGCGGCTGCCGAAAACTTTGGCTGGGGTCGCTCGAAATCAACGCCCGAGCACGGATTCGGCATTGCTGGCGGAACCGACAAAGGGGGCTATGTCGCTGCCTGCGCCGAGGTGGAGATCGATTCGGCCGGCAAAAGGGTGCGCATCCGCCGTATCGTTCAGGCCTGGGAGTCGGGCGCGGTGGTCAATCCCGACGGCTTGCGCAACCAGATTACGGGCGCCATCGTGCAGGCCATTGGCGGCGCCCTCTTTGAGAGAATTCTCTTTGCCGACGGCCGCATTCTCAATCCTCGCTTTGCACAGTACCGCCTTCCCCGGTTCAGTGACATGCCGCGGATTGAAGTTGTGCTCATCAACCGCAGGGATCTGCCCTCGGCGGGCGCGGGTGAAACAGGCATCGTAGGCTTGGCGCCTGCCGTGGGCAACGCCATCTTTGCCGCCACCGGAATCCGCCTCCTCAACATGCCCATGGCCCCGGGTAGCGCAGTGCCGGGAGAACCAGACTCTACTTTTCGGAGTTGAACGTCTGGCCACAGTTCATTCTGGGCTTGCCAGTCAGGAAAGACTTCAGGGGGACATACTGACAAGCCGGCACTGCGTCTGCGATGCGGGGGCGGAGTAAAGTGACGAGGAAATGCCGGTCCTATTGGGCGTTTGCAAGGACCTATGCGGGACAGTGAGGGTCTCGACACCCTCCCATGTACGAAAATC
>JBAVYF010000615.1:0-6641 GCA_049698655.1 Occallatibacter sp.
TTGCCATGTGGATCATCTCGCTCAATGTGCTGGCGCTACTGGCTTCGGTGTTTCCCTGGCCGCTGGGCAAGGCATATGATTCGCTCGCTCCCGCGCCGATGGGCATTCATCCCGAGTGGTACTTCATGAGCCCCTTCGAGATGCTCAAGCTGCTGGGCAGCGTCCTGCCCGGAGAAGCCGGAGAGATTGCGGGCATTTTGTTGTTCACCCTCGGTATCGTGCTCTGGATTCTGATTCCCTTCTACGACAAGAACAAGGAATCCGGACAGCGCGCGCGCGCTGCGCACTACTTCGGCCTGCTGGCGGTCTTCGCGCTGCTGGCCACCACCGTCATCGGCTATTGGACCATCCGATAAGGAAGAAAAGATGAACTATCCATTCTGGGACATTCCCGTTCTCGGCTCGGGCTGGGTGATCGGCATCATCGCCATCTTCCACGTCATGATCTCGCAGTTTGCCGTCGGCGGCGGGCTTTATCTTCCGATGGCCGAGCGCAAGGCCATGCACATGCCTGAAGGCCAGCTCCGCACCGACTGGCTTAATCAACTGGACCGTTACTCCAAATTCTTCCTCGTCCTCACCGCCGTCTTCGGCACCGTCAGCGGCGTGGGCATCTGGTTCGCCATCGGCCTTACTCATCCCGAAGCCACCAGCACGCTCATTCATAACTTCGTCTTCGGCTGGGCCATGGAGTGGGTCTTCTTCCTCGTCGAACTGACCACCATCATCGTCTACTACAACACCTGGGGCAAGATCGACCCCAAGCTGCACCTCGCCGTGGGCTGGTGCTATGCCGGCGCTTCGGTCTTCACGCTCATCATCATCAACGGCATTCTTACCTTCATGCTCACCCCCGGCGACACCTGGCTGGCAGTCGCCGGCACCGGCCAGGAGGCCAGCAAGTTCTGGTACGCCTTCTTCAATCCCACTTACTGGCCGAGCCTCTTCCTGCGTAGCTGCGTCTGCTGCGCGCTGGCCGGCATCTGGGCGCTCATCACCGCCAGCCGAATCGACGGCGACAAGCAGCCGGAGCTCAAAACTAGTTTGGTCCAGTGGAGCGTCAAGTGGCTGGTGCCTTCTTTCGTGGCCACGCCCTTCATCCTCATCTGGTACCTTTGGATGGTTCCGGCTTCCCAACAGGCATTGCTCACCCTGGGCATCGACACCATCGGCTCCGGAACCTTCTCGATCATCACGCGCATCGCCCTGCTCATTATCATCACCTCGGCCACCATCGTCGGCGTAGCCTACTTCCTTGCTTATCGCAATCCGCTGGAGTTCAACCTCTCGCACGCCACGGCCCTGCTGCTATTGGCTCTCATCGCCACTGGGTCAGGCGAGTACGCGCGCGAGATGCTGCGCAAGCCCTACGTCATCGGCCGCTGGATGTACTCGAACGGCGTACGCGTCCCCTACGTCAGCCGCATCAACCAGGAAGGCTATCTGGCCCACTCGATGTGGGTATGGCATGGCCCACCCGTGTTGTGGGTTAAGCTCGTGCCGCCAGGTTTTACTATGGAGAACGACCCCGATGATAGTTACTCCCGCGGCGAAGCCATCTTCCGCGGAGAGTGCGGCTCCTGCCACACGCTCGGCGGCTACCGCCCTCTGAAGTCCTTGCTTGCCGGCCGCGACCGCGCCAACATCGGCAATTTTATTACCATGCTCCACGACTACAAGCCCGACTCGCCATACCGCCGATTCATGCCGCCCATGACAGGCACCAAACAGGACATCGACGACCTGACCAATTTCCTCAACGTCCAGGTCAACCCGCCGGCTCCCGCCACACAAAAGCCTATGCAGACCGCCCAGAGATAGCGGGTTCAACCATTCCGGCGCCAACCACAAAAGCTCCGTGCCCCATCCTTCCGCGCCTCTTGCGGAAGGGTGGGAAACCACGAACCCCAATCCCACACCGCCTCCAATTCATGCGATCCTGAAGACGCCATGAAGATCCTCCTCGGCATCCTCGCCGTCCTCATCGTCGCCGCCTCCTTCTTCGCCGACTACAAATGGCGCCAATGGATGTCCAACCACTCCACGGACGAAGACCTGTCCGCGGAGACCCCGCCCGCCCGCCGCCGCAATCGCCAATAGCTCCAGGACTTTCCCGGTTCTTTCCCGTTACAATTAACGGGAGGGGGTTGTCTAATCGATATGTCTCGTTTTTTCGCTCTTGCCCATCATTTCCCCGCTCTTCGCCAGCGGACCAGCCTTTCGTTGAGCCTTGCCGCCGTCGCGCTGCTTATCGCCACCGCCGGGGCCCGCGCCCAGTTTGTCCCTCCCTCGCCCGGAACTCAGGTGCATGACCCCGCCGCCCTCAAGCCGCCCGCCGGCGCCCGCGTGGCCCTGGTCGAGTTTGAAGACCTGGAGTGCCCGGACTGCGGCCGCGCTAACCCTTTGCTCAACGAGGCCGTGGCCAAATACAAGATTCCCCTGGTGCGCCACGACTTCCCTCTGCCCATGCACAATTGGAGCTTCAACGCCGCCGTCAACGCCCGCTTTTTCGATACCAAATCCAAAGCCCTCGGTGACGAGTACCGCGACCAGGTCTTCGCCAACCAGCCCTCCATCGTCAGCCCTGACGCCCTGCGCCAGTTCACCGAAAAGTTTGCCGCCGGCCACCACGTCGCCCTGCCCTTCGCCATCGACCCCCAGGGCAAGCTCGCCGCCCTCATCAAAGCCGACTACGCCCTCGGCCAGCGCATCGGCATCGAGCACACCCCCACCATCTGGGTGGTCACCGCCAACTCCAAAGGAGCGCCCTTCGTCGAGGTCGTCGACCGCAGCAAGCTCTACCAGCTCATCGACCAGGCCCTCGCCGACACAGCAGCGGCCAAGCCCGCCGTTGCCAAATCGCCGGCCAAAAAGCCCGTCGCCAGATAGCCTCCATCCAGCCCAATAAGCAATACGGCGCATCCCCCTCTGGGATGCGCCGTTTTTTTATGGAGTGACCGATTCCGCTCCGCTCAATCCCGGTCTGAATCTACGGGTGCCCCACCCTCGCGGCGTCTTTGTTCTTGCCGCTAGGGTGGGATAGCGCAACGTCTCACCCCCCGGTCTGAATCTGCACCAGCACCGGCTCCCCCGCCTCCTGCCCGCCTGAAGACATGCCCGGAGAAACCGTGCTGGTCTGCGGCGCCCTCCAGTGGTCGATGTAGCTGATCTTGTGAACGCAGCCGATGGTGCAGTTGGGCGAGCAGCTTTTGGCGGTCAAAAACTCTCGCTTTACGTCCACTGTTGTGTAGCCGGCCAGCGGCACGCCGGGGTACCCGCGCTGCTGCGAGCAGTAGTGCACCAGCCCGTTCTCGCAGATATACAGGTAACGCGAGCCGGCCCGGCAGCGCCATTCGTTCGGCCTTCCCTCGGCAATCGCCTCCTGAAAGTGGTCGAAACGCGAGTAGTTGATCTTCCTTCTATGGTTCATCGCGTAGTAGACTTTGGCCTCGTCCCCTTGCAGTGGCTTCAGTTGCCCGTCCCCGTCGTGGATAATCCCGATCGTCGAGGTGAAACCCAGCGCCAGCGCCCGCTTGCCGATTACCAGCGCGTCGTTGGGATTCTTGAATCCTCCGCCCACCACCGAATTAATGTTCACGTGGAACTCGGCGTACTCGGAGAGCATCACCAGCTTCTTGTCCAGCACCTTGAGACTTTTTTTCGACACCTCGTCCGGTTCCACATTGTCGATGGAAATCTGCATGTGGTCCAGGCCGGCGCGGTTCAGCCGCTCGATCCGTTCAACATTCAACAGGTAGCCGTTGGTGATCACTCCAGCAATCGCCCCGGTCCGCCGGATGCGCCGGATGATGTCGTCGAGCCCGGGATGCGTCAGCGGCTCCCCGCCACTGATGCCCACCATCGCCGTTCCCAGCCGTCCCAGGTGGTCGATGCGCCGGAACATCTCTTCGAGCGGCACTGGCTCGCTGACCTTGTCGTACTCGTTGCAGTACGCGCACGATAGGTTGCAGAAGCGCATGGGCACAATCTGCACCAGCACCGGGTGGCCCGTATGCAGCAGCGCGCTGGCCACCATCCGCAGCTCACGCACCTTCCGCGTAACCGCTACCCACCGCCCGCGCAACGTCTTTTTCCGGGGAATCGCCATCTCTTTTATTGAATCACACGCGGGTTCAATCGGGCACTGCTCCCTATCGAGCTGAATGTGGAGTTGCAACCGAAATGCTGGAGGTTTGTGTGGAGCAAAAAGCCAATTTGCTTTGCATATAAATAGAGCGAGTTCGAGCAGAATGGAAAAAGAGGGTCAAACAGAGGCGATTTCAAGGTTTTTTCGGCGCGGAAAGGCCGTTTTTCGCGCGGAAATCATTGTTTTTTTGACCGCCACGGAACAAAATGCAGATCCTTCGACTTAGCTCAGAATGACAGTCGAGGGTGGGGCGCCCGGCAAATAGGTGAAGACCAGGCATCCCATGTCCGACCGGACAGGGGATGCCTGGTCCGTACCGGGGGTACCCCCCTCCGCCCTATTTCCTGTGTAACTGTGAAACTGTGAGGCTGTGAACCTGCTTAAGCCGGAAATCAGCCCCAAACGCAGCAAGGGCGCCAGCCGGAATCCCGGCAGCGCCCTTTGTACTGCGAAAATTGCAAAGCCTTAGACGAGGTTGCCGAGGCCGAACGCCTTGAACTCTTCCATCTGGTGCTTCAACTGCTCCATCTGCTGACGGAGTTCGTCCATCTGTTTCGGATCGAGCTTGAAATCTTCCGGCTTGAAGTTCTTGCGGAATTCCTCCATCTGCTGCTTCATTTGGTCCATCTGTTTCGGGTCAATCTTGAAATCTTCCGGCTTGAAGTTCTTGCGGAACTGCTCCATCTGCTGCCGCAGCTCGTCCATCTGCTTCGGATCGATCTTGAACTCTTCGCTCTTCAACTGATCGCGCAGCTCCTCGGCCTCTTTGCGCAGCTTCTCGGCCTGCTCCGGCGAAATCTCCCGGCGTAGCGCGCCGGCCTGATCCTTCAGAGCCTCCGCCTGCCCGCGCAAAGCCTCAGCCGCCGTGGCCGCATTCTGCGCAAAATCCTCATCGAAGCCGGCCATCAGCGCTTCATCGCCCGCCGGGAAAATCTCTTCCAACTCCAGCAAGCCGTGGCGCTTTGAATCCACCTGGAGCGTCAGCGTCTGCTGCTTTCTGTCGCGCAGCACGGTCACCTGCACCGGCTTGCCCTGGTTGGAATGCAGCGCGCGTTCCCAATCGGCCAGCGTGACGATGGCCTCGGGGCCGACCTTGAGAATCACGTCGAAGGCCTTGAGCCCGGCCGCTGCGGCCTCGCTCTTGCGCGCCACCTGCCTGACCATCAGCCCGCTGGGCACGCCCAGGTACTCGGCCATCTGCGAGGTCAGCGGCTCTACCAGCGCGCCCACATTCAGGCTGCTGCCGAAAAACGGAATGTGGAAGCCGCCCGGCTGCGGCACATCGCCCCCGCCGGCCAGAATGCCCATCTCCGGCCCCTGCGCAAAGACATCGCCGCCCGTGCCGATCTTGTTCCAGACCTCGTGCTCCATGACCTTGCGGTCGGCCAGTTGCACGGCTAAGGTTTGGATATTGCCGTCGCGGCTGATTCCCAGGCTGACCTTGCGGCCCGCGGGAATCTCCCGCAACATCCGCCGCAACTGCTCCACGCCCTCGACATCCTGCCCGTTCAGCTGGAGCACCACGTCGTTGACCTTCAGCCCAATCTGCCCGGCCGGAGCGTCATGATCGATCAGCGTGATGATGGCCCCGCGAACTTCCTTCAGCTTGAGCGCCTGCGCCTTCTGCTGGTCCACATCCGCCAGATCGACGCCCAGGTAGCCCTGGGAGTTGGAGTGCAGCAGCTTGCTGGGCTCCTGAAGCAGCCCGCCAATTCCGTGCGATTGCGCGGCTGAGGCCGGCGGCGCCATCGCGGCCCACGCACCCGCCCCCAGCAATATCACAAATCCCAAATTTCTGTAAGGCCTCAAAAAGTGCTTCATCTCTTCTTCTCCTGCAACTGCGCTGCCCCGGCCCCGCATTCTTTTCTTTGCGATGCGGCCGCCGGAAGGTAATGGCTTCTACTGAATCTCCGGCACGTTGTTCAAAACTTGACGTGAAACGGTCCGGATATAGGGATTCCGGTCCGTATTGGAAACCGAATACAGCACCTGCCGCACGCTGGTATCGGCTTCCACCGGCTGCAAAATGTTGATGGCCGCGGTGCGAATCCGCGGGTCGCCGTCGTTCATCAGCGCCTCCAGCACCGCATCCCGCACCCGCACATCCTCTGCGACGTAAGGCTCCAGCCCCTTGAGCGCCTTCTCGCGCACATCCGCGTTCTTGTCGTAGCGCAGCACCACCAGCAGCGCGTCGCGAATGCCCGCCGCCGTGCAACTGTGCCCGGCGCGGCACTCGGCCGCCATCAGTTCCACCGAGTCGTCCCGCACCCCGGCCGACGCCGAATTCTCACTGGCCAGCATCAGCAATTGCCGAATCGCCGGATCGTCCAGAGAACCCTCGATACGCTGCGGCACCACCTGGTTGTAACGCACCTCAACCCGCCCGCTGTTCGGCTGGCGCACAATGCTGGAAATGTTGGCGATCTCCGCCGGAGCGGCGGCTCCGGCTGTCGTGGCCGGCTGGGCCTGCGCCCGCGCCGCCTGGGCTGCTGGC
>JBAVYF010000616.1:0-1893 GCA_049698655.1 Occallatibacter sp.
ATCGCCTGCAAGCAGGCTTGTGTAAGGACACCCGTGAACCGAGATGTGTCAGTCCCGGTGGGGCGCGCGGAGCCCCAGCGAAGCGCAGCGCGCCCCAGCCGGGAGGACAAGCGAGGGTCGTCGATGGCAGGCGGCGGGTTTGCCGGTTACCTTACCTTTCCCGTCGTGTGTTCAAACGCAGGCTACGGAGCGCCCGCTCCGTTTGTCGGAGACTACGCCGGCGGGAATCGTTCTTTGGCCCGCGTGTGTTTTTACCGCCTGAAAAGGCTCATGTCCTTTTACCTGGCCACAAGCCGAAGCCGCGCGGGCCGTCCTGAATCCTTAACCCACCGCCTGCCATGACAAAGAACTATATCCTCGGATTGGACATTGCACAAAACACCGCGGTCGCGCAACTCGATCATGCCGACGGCACCCGCTGCTGGCGCGACACGCTCACGACCGATCAAGCCGGCTGGCAGCACCTCGAAAGCCTCTGCGCCGCGCACGGCGCCACCTGGGCCACCACCCGCGTGCTGCTGGAAGCCACCGGCGTCTATCATCTGCCGTGGGCCGAACGCCTGACCCAAGCCGGGGCCGAAGTCTATGGGCTCAACCCGCTGTTGGCCGCCCGCCTCCAGTCCGCGGCCAACGCGCTGCGCGAGCACAAGACTGACCACGTCGACGTCCATCGGCTCTGCGAAGTGGGCCGGCTCTACGCCGACCAACTCGGCCGGTTCCGTTATCGGCCCGAGCCCGACCGCCAGGGCTTGAAGCAACTCGACCACGCGCGGGCGACCCTGCGCACGACGCTCACCAACCTCAGAAAAAGCCTGCGCAGCCAGCTGGAGCTGGTCTTTCCAGCCCTGCTCGAAGCCAAGGTCGGGCCGTACACCGCGCAGGCCGCCGCCATCCTCGAAACCGCCCCGACCGCCGGCCGCTGGCGGGCGCTGCCGTCGGCCGAACGCCGGCGCCTGGCTGGCGCCAAGCAAGCCGCCCTGGACCAAGCCTGCGCCCAGACCCTGGCCGACGAAGCCCTGGCCCAGGCCTGCGTGCCCGCCGTGCGCGCCCTCCTGGGCGGCCAACAGGCGCTCCGCGTTCAGCTCGAAGCCTGCGACCAACAGATCGCGCCGCGGCTGCCCCCGGAGCGCGTCGCGCTGATCCGCTCCATCCCCGGCTTTGGCGAGCGCACCGCCGCGGTCCTGACCGTGTATCTGCCCGCCGGCTTCGAGGGCTGGGGCAAGCCCAAGCAAATCACCGCCCGCTTGCAGGCCCTGTTCGGAACCGACCCCCGCCTGCGTCAGTCCGGCAAGTGGACCGGCCGGGTGACAATCTCCAAACGCGGGATCCGCGCCGCCCGCACGGCGCTGTTTCAAGCCGCCTTCTGCTCCCTCGCCACCGATCCGGAAAATGCCGCCTATTATCAGGCGCGGCGCCAAGGCGACGGCCGCCACCGACGCCCGAAGACACACAAAGAGGCGATCGTCGACGTCATGCGCAAACAATTGCGCCGCCTCGTTTCCGTCCTGCTCGCCAATCAACCCTTCGTCGCCAAATCCCCTCTTGCAGCTTGACCCGCCATTACAGCCTGTCTCCTACAGGGGCTGAATTGCCCCAAACAAAAAGGTGGAGTGCGTTGTCCTCAACGCGCTCAAAGCGTCTTGTGGGAAAGCCGCTCCACCCAGATCCATGATTCCAGCTGGGGCTACCGGATGGCCGGCTCAGCCAGGTCCCGGCCCCAGACTTCCACTTCGGTCAGCGCGCACCATTGCAGGGGCTCATCCTGCACGAGGTCGGTGAGCATGACGAAGGAGGTGTTCCGCGGGGCGAAACCGTAAACCTGGCGTTCGGCGGTCTTGCGAAAGTCGATGCGGATCCGGCTTCCATCGGAGAAAACCAGCGTTCCGGCGCGCC
>JBAVYF010000617.1:0-2247 GCA_049698655.1 Occallatibacter sp.
GCTCTACACGCCCGACGAGATCCGGAACCGCGGCTTCAGCCCCGGCGCGTTCGCCGTCAAAGGCGCCCGGTGGAAAACCGTCAGCCGCGAGGAAGGCCCGATGCACGAGCTTCTGATCCTCAACACCGCCCACGCGGCGTACGCCGACCTCGACTTCAAGAAACTCGCCGCCCTCGGCCTGAAAGCCGTCCTCGACGGCCGCAATTTCTGGAAAGCGGAGCAGGTCGAAAAGGCGGGACTGTTCTATCTCGCCGTCGGCCGGCCGTAGCCTTGGTCTTGTAATGAGCCGCGTCGGGGCTTATACTGGGTTAAGCGTCGGCGGGCGGCTGCCGATTTCGTGAGCCTGCGAATGGAGCGATTTCATGGACTGCACCGTCGAGGCCAACAAGGAAAAGTGCGCGTGTCCGAACGCCGACTGCGAACGGCGCGGCATCTGCTGCGAGTGCCTGAAAAACCACCTCGGCAAGCGCTCATTGCCCATGTGCATGCGCAAGCTGGATTGGATCAAAGCCGCCCAGTAGATTGCGCCGGCGCCTAATTCCCCCCCCGTCCCGTTCCTCCGCTCCGCGCCTTCATATTTCTTATAAACACTTAGTATCGGAATGCCGCTGCCTTCCTTGATTGCAAACACCGGAGTCCGGTTCGAGCAGCGATAACTCCAGGCCACCTCATCAAAGAAGCCCTCTCTCTCAAGTATGACAACATAGTCCGCGTCCTTGTAAGCACTGCATTCGACCGATGTGCTTAATCTCCCCAGCGCCTGATGAATCATCAGGTGGTCGCCCAGAACAGGCACATAAAGCTTGCTATGAGGATGTTCATTCAGCCATGGCACAAGCTCCTGGTAGGCGCAGGTCTCATACTCCGTCTCGAAGACCGGCTCCGTACGGCTGGCAGCGACCAGTTCATTGTAATAGCATTCCTGGTACCTGTGATATTCGCCTATTGCGAAAACAATGGAAAAGCATACGATGACCGCGAATATCGCCAGCTTGGCATGTGTATATCTCTTGAAGTATTCATGGATGCCCAGCGATGCCAACATGGCTATGAAAGGGAAGGCTGGCAGAAACAGCCTCACACCGTCATTCTTGCAAGGCGAGAAGAAGGCTATCGCCGCCAGCGGCACCAAGGCGCCGGCAATCAAAAACCAATCTATCGCCTTCTTCCTCGCGGCCAGTGCGTACCACACCATCGCCGCCAGGATGAGGCAAGGCAGTGTGGCGATGGTCAGCACAAACGGATAGTGCCAGGGAGTATCCCCAGAATATGTCTGGCGCAGATAGTAAAGCGGTATCGGACGATGGTGCAGCAATCGAACAAAATAACCAAGGATCCTCGCCACGGGATGATGCCACAGCCAGGGCCACAATAAAACGAAAAGCGCGGG
Source organism: Occallatibacter sp. (assembly GCA_049698655.1). Classification (GTDB taxonomy): domain Bacteria; phylum Acidobacteriota; class Terriglobia; order Terriglobales; family Acidobacteriaceae; genus Telmatobacter. The sequence goes on from JBAVYF010000617.1 coordinate 1,391, forward strand.
CGGAATAGCGATCAACGACAGGATGTACAGCAGCCTGTTCTTCAACTCCTTTCTCCAGGCGATGACCAGCCAAACAATGAGAAAGGCATACAGAAAAGCCCCGTTGATCTTAGTCGCCAAGGCGAGCCCCGTCAGGATGGAAGCGGTGATGATGTGCCTGGGATCCGTCAAACCTTTCCAGAACGCATAGGAGGATACGAAGATCAGGACCGTGACGGGATAATCCAGCATCCCGATATGCGCGCCGAAGTACATCCTGGGGAGAAAGAACGCCACGAGGACGGCGGCGACCGCCATGTATTTATTGGTCAGCTCCTGCATCCACCAATACATGATGAAGCAAAACGCAAAGCAATAGATCAGGTTCTGCAGTCTGAAAGCTTTGAATAAGCCGACCGTGCCTAATTTGTCGTGGAATGCATAGCAGGCGAACCCACCTAACAATTTCCCAAAAGCAGGATGCTCCTGGCCATACATCCAATACGAGTCCAGCTTATGCTTTATAGGATGCTCAGCCCATACGACATAAGTGCGCCCCGCAGTGAGGAAGCCCGGCTCGTCCAGAGTAACTCCATAAAAATTCATGGTCAGGCACAGGATGGCGCAAAGAAGGAGGCTGAGGTAGACCGGAATGCGATACCTGGTATCTATCAGCATGAGCTTATGCCGTAGAAGTCAATAGCGAGCCCTTTTAACCTCTTCTTCGTTAATCCGTGTAATCCGTGCAATCCGTGGCAAAAACGTTCGTTTCACGCCGCGCCGGCGTGCTTGGCTTTTTTCTCTTTGTGCAGCAGCATGAGATCGCGGATATAGACCAGGCTGTTCGGCGCGAAGGCGAAGATGACGACGAGGTCGCC
>JBAVYF010000618.1:0-4844 GCA_049698655.1 Occallatibacter sp.
TAGCATGTCCGCGGCGAGTTTGGTACAACTGCCCGGACCCGTACCGTGAGAAAAATAGCGGCGGGGGTTGCGTGCCATCCTGAATGACTGAAACTGCGATATTTATTTATAATATTGAGCGTTTTGACAAAAAACGGCTAATACTTTAATGTTTGTCTTGATCTTGCGCAGACACTTGCGGCGCACGGCACATCCACGGAGGCAGCGTCCGAACCTCGCTGTGCCGTTCTGGAATCTCCTATGGCCTTTTTACTTGAGCTCTGCGTCGAAACCCTCAAGGCCGCGCAGTCGGCTGATCGGGGTGGCGCCAACCGCATTGAGTTGTGCGACCGGCTCGATATTGGCGGGATCACGCCCGGCAAACAGCTGATTACCGACACACTTCAGGCGCTTTCCATCCCCGTTCATGTGCTGATTCGTCCGCGCGGAGGGGACTTTGTTTACTCCGCCGCGGAATTTGACCAGATGAAGGAACAGTTGCAATGGGTTAAGCAGGCGGGCGCGGCCGGTGTCGCATTGGGTGTTCTGCTGGTGGACCGCCGCATTGACGTAGCCCGCAGCCGGGAGCTGACGGAGCTGGCCCACCCCATGAAGGTGACCTTCCACCGGGCCTTCGACAGGGCGCCGAATATGGACGAGGCGCTGGAAGCCGTTATCAGCACTGGGGCCGATTGCCTGTTGACCTCGGGCGGAGCGCCGAATGTGCTCGCAGGCGCTGACCAGCTTGGGAAGCTGGTCAGCCAGGCCGGTGACCGTATTCATATCATGGCTGGAGGTGGGCTGAGGCTGGCTTCCATGGTCGAGGTTTTAGAGCGGACCGGCCTTCGCTACCTGCACGGCTCACTCACTCGCAAAGCCGGAGAGTACATTCCCGAGAGCGTCAGGGAAGATGCGCAGGCCTGCGGAGCAGACATCCTGGAGGCCGATGTGCGCGCGGCGGTGAGGCTGCTGCACGGCCATTTTGCCGCAGTATAAATTCAGACCGTCTCACGGGACACCCACATTTTCTACTAGTCAGACATGGGCCCTCCGCTAACCCGTCTCCCTCCTGTGGAAAAGTGGGAGGGGGGGTGCCTCTGCGGTACGGACCGGGCAGATCCCTGACGGTTGGAGCTGGGTCAGGATTCAGGTTAGCAGGATGCGGGAAATAATCTGCAAAGACAGAAAACCATGACAGCATGTGATCCAGTACCGTAACTCTGGCTCCCGGGGGGTACAATTCTTCCGGGCGGCACGGTTTGAAAAGACCAGTGCCGAAAATGGAGATTCGAGATGACCGATATTGGTGGTTTGGTGTGGTCTTTTTTGATGATCGTAGTGGCGGTGTCCCTGCTTGGCGCCGTCCTCGCGTCGTTCTATAGCATTGGACCAACCCAAATCGGACTTGTACGAAAAAGGTTTGGCAGGAAGCTGCCCGGCAACAACCCCGTAGCCTTTGAAGGAGAAGCTGGTTATCAGGCCGAACTTCTCATGCCTGGGGTGCGCTTCAAGTTCATACTGTTTTTCGCCGTGACCAAACATCCGTGGGTGCAGGTGCCTGCAGGACAGATAGGCGTTGTTATCGCACAGGTTGGCAAGCCCACGCCCATCGGCGCGAAGTCAGCCAAGTACGATTCGGCCTTCGGCAACTTCACAGACTTTCGAACATTTGTTGAGAAGGGCGGAGAAAAGGGCGTTCAGAGGCCGGTTCTTTCTCCCGGAACGTTGGCGCCGATTCACCCGGTAGCTTTCCTGGTCATCACCAAGCCTCAGGTCTTCGGCGTGCCAGTGTCTGACGAGTACAAGAATCTCGCCGACTACAACAAGCTAAACTTCCAGGCCTTCGGTCTTGAAGCCTGGCAGCTTGATGTCACGCGCATCGCGCCCAAGCCGGCTGGCGAAAGCGGCAGAGTCGTGGACATGATCGGAGTGGTTACCGCATTAGACGGCGAACCCTTGCAGGCAAATGCTATTGCCAGCCGGCTCGGCGGATTCAAAGACGTCAGTGAATTTGAAGGACAAGATGGCGTCACTGATTTCCAGCTTATGGGCCTGATCCTCGGCAGCAAAAACGATCAGCACAACAACTATCAGGATTTCCAGAAATTCCTGGAGGCTGGCGGAAAGATCGGCCTCCAGCATGACCCGCTGCTCTATGGCGCTTACAACCTCAATCCCTTTCTGGTTAGAGTAGAACAGGTGCCGATGCTGGTTGTGGAACAGGGGCAGGTTGCCGTAATTAAGGCATACGTTGGGTTGCCCACACAAGACACATCCGGCGCAGGCTTCAAGTTCGGCAGCCTGGTTCGCCCTGGCCACCAGGGCATTTGGCAAGAAGCGTTGCGAACCGGGAAGTACCCGATCAATCCCCGGATTTACGACGCGAAGCTCGTTCTCACGGCAATTCTCAAGCTCGATTGGGCTAAGGACGTAACAGGAGCTCATGGGCTTGATGCGCGCCTTGAACCCATCATTGCCAAAAGCAATGAGGGCTTTGTGTTCAGCATCGATCTGCAGGTTCTGATTCACGTTCCAGACACAAAGGCTCCTCGTGTTATCTCCATGGTTGGTTCCATGGAGAACCTGGTGAACGAAGTTCTCCAGGCTGCCGTTGGCAACCTGTTTCGCGACAAGATTGGCGGTATGGAAGCGATTGCGTTCATCCAGACGCGCCAGAAAGTCCAGGAACAAGCCTTCAGCTACATCCAGGGAAAACTGGCCGAGTACGAAATCGAGACCAGGGGAGTTTATATCCAGGATGTCGTCTACCCGGAACAGTTGGTGAGTGTTCTGACTCAGAGGGAGGTTGCGCATCAGGAAGTGGAAACATTCAAGATGCAGAGACAGGCACAGGACCAGCGCATCGAGACGGAGAAGGCTCGGGGCACTGCCGATATGCAGGTGGACCTTGCCAAGGCAAAGGTCGGAGTCGACATCCAGACAAACAAAACCGAGGCCAGAATGAAGGAAGCCCAGGGCGAGGCTACGTTCATCGAGCAGACCGGGACCGCCAAGGGAGCCGAAGTTCGCGCGGTGGGTTTGGCCAACGCCGAGGCTTACCAGAGACAGGTCGAAGCGCTGGGCAAAGGACCCACAGCTCTGGTGAACGCCATTAAGGCGCTCGCGGTTGGCAATGCCGCTTTCATGCCCAAGATATTGGTCGTTGGCGGTGGTAGCAACCAAGGGGTTCTTGAGAGCTTGGGAACGATGCTGATGGACAAGCTCGATACGAGCACTCCGGATCCTGGCTCCGCCAGCCCCACGACCAGCAAGCCTGGCCCGGCTACCGCTAAACCCAAAGCGTGACCTGCGAACCTGCCAGTGAGGCGGGTGTCCATCATCGCAATCTATTACCAAAGTTGGGTGAACCAGGTCTCGCTTTTGAGACCTGGAATATCGCTAACTCAAAGTTCTAAGTTTGTCCCGACAATAGAAATCCGGCACCCGGATCGTTGAGGTTCGTGGTCTACCAGGTCTGAATTCTCGAACCTGCAAAGATCGCCAGCCTCATGCGCGGATAATGCGGATTCCCTGGCGCTCGAAAGGGGCCAGTGCTTCGGCCGGTGCGCTCATATCGGTTATCAGGATGTTGATCTCGCTCACCTGGCAGATGAATGCCGGGCTCACTTTGCCCAGCTTGCTGGCATCGGCCACCACAATCACCTGCTTGGCCTGCTTGAGCATCTTGCGATAGACCAGCGCCTCGTCGGCCTCCAGCGTGGTGGCGCCGCGCTCGGTATCCAGCCCCGTCACGCTCAGAAACACCTTGTCCATGTAAACATTGTCTAGAAAGGTGAGCGCCGCGTTGCCGGTGAGCGAAAACGACCACGCCCAGGGAACCACGCCTCCGGTCAGATAGGTGCGGATGCCCGGCTGATTGCACAGTTCCATGCCGATATTGATGGCGTTGGTGACCACCTGAATCTTTTCGCGATGGCGCAGGCTGCGGCCAATGTGCGTGGTGGTGGTGCCCGCGGTCAGGCCCACGGTCTCGTTGGCCTGGATGAGTTCGGCGGCAGCGAGGCCGATGCGGCGCTTCTCCTCGGCAAAGCGCTGTTCGCGAGCCAAAAAGGAGCTGTCGTAGCGGAATGGCTCGTAGAGCAGAGGCTCCACCAGCGTCGCCCCGCCATGTGTGCGGCGAATCAGTCCGCGGTTTTCCAACCGGGCCAGGTCGCGCCGGATGCTGGGGGCCGAAGAGCCGGCAACTTCGAGAATCTCTTCCACCGTGGCACTTCCGGTCCGGAGGAGGAATTTGATGATCAGTTCACAGCGGCGATTGAGCGTGTCGGCCATACCGCACAGATTTTACCCTCTCGAAGAAGGAAAAATAAAGCCTGAAACGTGGTTTTTTTGAGCGGACCGTGAATTTTTTCAAGGATTCACTCAAGGATTTGACCAACTTCTTCATATATGATCGATTTTTGGGGCCAAACTGCCGCCCAGAAGGTCCTATGCAAGAATGAACAACATGCAGCGTTTTCCGCACGAAATGTTGCGCGAAATCTATGAGCAGCCAGCGGCCCTGCGCCGCACCCTGGCCTTGTATCTGGATGCCAACCACCTGCGCCGCGACGTGGCCGACCGGCTGGCCGGATGGGCAAATCCTGCCGGCGAGGTGCTGATTGCCGCCTCCGGTTCCAGCCGCCACAGCGGCCTGGCCGCGGAAATCCTGCTTGAGGACCTCTGCGGTCTTGCCGTCGATGTGGAGTACGCCAGCGAGTACTGTTGCCGTGGAGACCATGAAAACAAAGGCGCGCGCCATCCCAGCATACTGGTGCTATCCCAATCGGGCGAGACCTCCGACACCCTGGCAGCCCTGCGCGAGGCGAACCGGCGCGGACAACAGAGTCTGGCTATCACCAACG
>JBAVYF010000619.1:0-6887 GCA_049698655.1 Occallatibacter sp.
ATCGCCGTGCTCGATCACGGAAGAATTGTGGAGTTGGGCCGGCACGACGAGTTGCTCGCCCTCGACGGATACTATGCCGGCCTCTACCGGAAACAGCAACTGGAAGAGGAACTGACCGTCGCCGGATAAGCTGAATCAGGGAATAGGGAATAGGGAATAGGGAATAGCCGCTAGCTTATAGCTATTAGCTGTTAGCTTTTAGCTGTTAGCTGTTAGCTGTTAGCTGTTAGCTGTTAGCTGTTAGCTGTTAGCTTTACGTGGCTCTGGGTCCATTTTTCATTATCCTCCGCCTTTACAAGACGTCGTAATTCCAGGGAGACGACTATTCCCTATTCCCTAGTCCCTATTCCCTGTCTTTCAGGCATTCCACCTTGAGTTGAGGGCAGCGCCCTCACCGTAATCGGAGCCATCAAAGCCCGACGGTCTGTGTCCAGTTGCCAGGCCGCTCAACTGCAGCGGAGTTGGATTGACTTCGGGGTCCTTGGCCACCTGGCGCCATGCGTCGCGCACGTTCTTTACACATTCAATAACGTGTTCGAACTTCTGCCGAGAAGCCGACTGCGAGGCCTGAAGGATTTGCGCGAAAATCGATGCATAGAATTCGCTGAGCACCTGCGCGGGCCGTCCGCCCACATCCATGCGCAGCCGCGCCTGCAAGTGGATAATGATATCCAGGGCTCGCTTGACGGCCATCCGGCGGGCCGCCGCGTCGCCACGCTCCACGGCCGCTCCGGCCGAGTAAAGAAATCGGAGAATTCCGTCGTAGAGCGCCACAACCAGATCGACTGCCGAAGCACCGTCCAGTGCATGTTCCTGATACCTTCCCATCGTGGTTCAACTCCTTAGCCGTTCACGTTCTGGTTATAGCCGGTGATCGCCGAGTAGAGCTCGTTCACCTGGGTCAACAAGGAGGGAATCGACTGCATAACCTGGTTGGCAGTGTTCAGTTCCGTTGTCAGGCTCTTTTGCTGAGCCGAAATCAGGCTCTCTTCCTTCGAGATGTCGGCGTTCAGCGAGGATTCGATGCTGCTGTTGGATTTTGCGGCAAGGGCCAGAACGCCCGTCACCGAGCTTGTTCCGGAACCGGTCACCGTGGCGGAAAATCTCTGGCCCCAGCTGTTCGCGTTCTGAAAGAAGCCCACCACGCCGCTGTAGTCCGAGTTCAACACCGAATCCAGGCTCGCGGCGTCGAAACTCAGCGAGCCGTCATTGTTGACGCTGATTCCCAGGCCGGTCAGGCTATTGATGTCGGACCCGCCACTGTTGTAGTTGATGGCCGTGCTCGTCGTCGTATCGGTGATCGACGGGGTCACCGTCAGCGCTCCAGCCGAGCCGGTGGTGTGCGATACCAGCACCAGCTGCGACCCGGTGCTATTGGTCACCACGCTGGCCGTGACTCCGGCGTGGGACGAGTTGATGGCGCTGGCCAGTCCGGAAAGATTGTTGTTCCCGGACGACGTTGGAACGGCAATAGTCTGCGGACTGGTATCAACGATACTTGAGGTCACGGTCAACGTCCCGGCGGTTCCCGAAGTTCCTGACAGCAACGACAGGCTCGACGACCCATCGCTGTTGGTCACAACAGACGCTGTTACCCCAATGCCGGTGGTATTGTTGATGGCGTTCATCAGCCCGGTGAGCGTATTGTCTGAGCTATCGAGGGTCACGGTTTGCGCCGTGCCGCTGCCCACCTGGATCGTTATGGAGCCGGAGAGCGTGTCGCTGGTGTTGACAATCGGATCCAGAGTTCCGGTCGAGGGTTGCGTGTCGGTGCCCGCCGCGCCGGAGTAATACAAGGGCAGACCGCCGGCCAGCGAGATATTGATCGATCCAGAGAGCGTATCGCTTGCGTTGCTAATCGCATCCAGAGAGCCATTTGGATTCTGCATATTCAGGCCGCTCATAAGCTGCTGCTGGAGCAGCGAGAGCGTCGGAGAACCGTAGAGCGGTTCGGCATTGCCCGAGCTGTCGTTTCCCTCCTGGGCATTGATCGCGCTGACCAGCGAATTGTAGTCCGAGACCATCTGATTGATCGTGCTCTCGACCCCGCTGTTGTCATTGCCGATCACCACCTGAACCTGCGCGCCGGCGGCGGTGGGAGCCAGCAGTTGAAAGGTGATTCCGGGGATGAGATTGGCTACCGTGTTCGATGAACTGGTCAGGGCCACCCCGTCAACCGTCAGTTGCGCGTCCTTGCCGGTGACCGCGGAGGTATAGGCCAGCGTTCCGCTCGAGGTGGTGACGTCGGCAATCGTATTGTTGCTGACGGTAATGGTTCCGCCGGCGCCCGATGTGCCCGAGACCAGGCTCAGCCGCGAACCGGAGGAATCCGTCAGCACGCTCGCAACCACCCCTGCGCCAGAGGAGTTGATGGCGCTGGCCAGTCCGGAAAGCGTGTTGTTTGTCGAGCCCAGCGTGATGGTCTGCGCCGTGCCGCTGCCAGCCTGAAGCGTGATGGAACCGGACAGGGTGTCGGAGGAGCTTGTGATCAGCGCCATATAACCGCTGGAGGTCTGCGCAAGATTCGTCACTTCCACCGTGTGCGTTCCCGCAACCGCAGTATTGTCGGCCGCCGTCAGCGTCAACACATTGGTGTCTGAACTGGACCCGGTCTTCGTCGCCATGATGCCTTGTAAATCAGTGAGCGAGCTCATGTCGTTGGAGAGATTCGAATACAAGGTCCCAAGACTGGAGATGGCCGTATCCTGGGTGTGCAATGTAGTCAGCTGGGTATTCCAGGGCGTCTCCACATTGCGCAAATTGCTGACGATCTCGGCCACCGTCGAGCTGACGTCAAAGCCCGCTCCGCTGGTCGGCGACCCGAAACTCAGTCCCACTGAACCCATCGCACCCTCCCTGTGGTGACGAGCAGATGGCGAACCAACCGCTTGCCGGCTGGATTGGAAAAGACTTATTGCCGTTAAAAGGGCGCGCTTATAGCATTTTCGGAATTGCTGTAGACCGGAGCCACGCATTCAAGTGGTTTTTTCATCAAGAAAAAGCCGCCTTTACCGCACTCATAAGGACTACGATGATTCCGAAAATGCTCAAAATCCGCGCCAGCGATTCCTCTATCGGCATGGAAGGCGCACAACTTTAGATCGCACACAGATTGAGCCGGTGAATTGGAAGTTGCGCCGATGTGGAAATGGAGCAGGGCGCCCGTAGGCGCCCTGCTCCGGTTGTGGCTTGCGCCGGTGTGCTTTTTCCCCGGCAACGAAGTCCTATTGCCGGGCTGCCGAGCTGCTTACTGCAGCAGCTTGGTGACTTCCTGCTGCACGCTGTTGGCCTGGGCCAGGGCGCTGATGCCGGTCTGGCTCAGAATTTCGAACTTGGCCATGTTGGAGGTTGCTGACGCGTAGTCGGTGGCCTGCACCGCGTTCTGCGCGGAGGTTACGTTTGTCTGCTGGGTGCTGAGCACCTGGCTGACGGAGTTGAGCGTATTGATCTGGGCGCCGATGTAGCCGTCCTGTGCCGCTATGTTGGTGATGGCCGTGTTCAGCGCGGTCAGAGCGGTCTGCGCGTTGCCCGCATTGGTCAGATCGGTGCCGCTCAGGTTGGCGCCGGCTCCCGCTGTATAGCTGATCGACGCAACGCCGCCAGTGGCATCGTCGTGGAGGGTCGATGCCGCTCCCACATCCGATGTGTCATCGCCGCCGGTTGTAATGGCGATTTCCTGCAATCCGCCAACCGTCGGAGGGTTCGTCGAGTTGATATCTCCCGAGATCATGATGCCGGTGTGCGCACCCGCGGCGCCATCTCCGGCAGCCGTGCCTGTCGTGAAGCTTGCCGTCAAGCCGCGTCCGGAGCCGTTGATGGCGGCAATCAAGTCATTGACGGTGCCTGCGGCGGCCGTGACGACCGAGCCGGTCGAGCCGTCGGAATTCTCGTAGCTGATGGTGAGAGTGCTGCCCGCGGTAATCGAATCGGTTTGCTGGGCATTCCCTGCGCCGCCGGCTGAAAGGTCCAGAAACACGTTCTGGCCTGTGCTGTAGGACATGGCGCCGGCCGTGTCGCCAACATTGGTGGAAGACAGCGCGGAGATACTCAGGTTGTCAATCGATGAGCCTTTGGTTGAGGAGTCGCCCGTGTAGATGCCCACCGTGCCGGCTCCGAAGACCTGCTGTTGGTTGTAGGTGGTCGTAGCTCCGATGTTGTTGATCTCCGACAGGATCGATTTGTACTCCTGGTTGGCCGCCGCATCCTGGCTGGAGTTGAGGGTGCCGTTCGAGGCTTCGGTAGCCAGCGTCACGGCCCGGTTGAGCAGGCTTGTCACTTGCGAAAGAGCGCCATCGGCGACGGTCAGCAGGCCTACGCCTTCTGTCGAGTTGGTTCTTGACTGCGTCAGGGCCATCGAGTTCGCTTGCAGGCCGTTGACCAGCGAGAGGCCGGCGGCGTCGTCAGCGCCGGAGTTGATCTTTGATCCGGAAGACAACTGCTGCAACACGGTCGACAGACTGTTATTGGTGTTGTTCAGGTTGTTTTCGGCGTAGATAGCATTGATGTTATTCAAGACACCCAGGGACATGGGGTTCTCCTTTTAGACGCGTGGATTTGCGGCCCTCCCCGGAGGTGCTCCCATATTTTTGACTAACCCTGGGTCGCTGCTTCCGGCTCGGTTACCGCCGCATCTGGCCCCTTCTTCGGCGCCGGACCTGAAGACTTTATTCCTCCCGCTTTTGTGTCCCGCCTCGGACACCTGCCCTGTTTCTTTCCTAATCTCTGAACCTATCCCTCCGTTCGCCGATAACTACCCCAAAGGAGTTTGGGAGATGATCGAACTTACCCGGCTCAACGGCGCCCCAATGGTGCTGAACAGCGACTTGATCAAGACCGCCGAGGAGTCTCCGGACACCATGCTGACCTTGATCAATGGAGAGAAGCTGATTGTGCGCGAGGACACGGCCGAGATCGTGGAACGCGTGCTCGCCTACCGCGCGCGCCTGCTGGCCGCCGTCGCCAAACGGCTGCCATCCTATGGCGAACTGCAGCGGGCAGCCTCGCTGACCAGCCTGGACGTCTCCGGTCAGCCCAACCCCCCTTCGGCGCCGCCCGGACATAACCCGCGCTAGCGCCAATCAAGTTAGAATTCCGCTCTCCGCGCACGATTTTCCGAGGAGCTTCTGATGGATAAAGGCAGCATTGGCGGAGTTTTCCTGGCCATCGCCGGCATCGTGGCCGGATTGCTCATCGAAGGCGGCAACCTGGGCCAGATCCTGCAGCCGACCGCGGCCCTGATCGTCTTTGGCGGCACCATGGGCGCGGTGCTGCTCCAGTTCCCGCTCCCCACGGTGCTGGGCGCATTCGGCAGTCTGGCGCACGTCTTTTCCGCGCCCCGCAAGCACAGCGAACAGCTCCTCCACCAGTTGGTCGCATTCGCTAACAAGGCTCGCCGCAACGGCGTCGTCTCGCTGGACAGCGACCTCGAAACCATCCATGACCCGTTTCTCAAGCAAGCCATTATGCTGGCCGTCGATGGCACCGAGCCTTCCGAGCTGCGCAAGATCATGCGTGTCAGTCTGGACTGCACCGCGGAGAACGAAGAACGGCTCCCCGCGGTCTTCGAGTCGGCCGGTGGATTCTCGCCCACCATCGGCATTTTGGGCGCGGTGCTGGGGCTCATTCAGGTGATGAAAAATCTTGACAACATTCAGGAAGTTGGCAAAGGCATCGCCGTGGCCTTCGTCGCCACCATCTACGGCGTGGGCATCGCCAATCTCTTCTTCCTGCCCTTCGCCGGCAAGATGCGCATCCGCTTGCGCGACAACCACCAGCGCCGCGAGATGATGCTGGAGGGCGTGATCTCGATTCTCGAGGGCATGAACCCGCGCATGCTCGAAGTCAAGCTGGCCGGCTTCATCAATGCCCCTCAGCAAAAACAGAAGGAGCGCGCCGCATGATGAAAGAGCGGCGCAAGAGCAATGTGAGCCGTGATCGCTGGCTGGTCTCCTATGCCGACTTCATCACCCTGCTCTTTGCCTTCTTTGTGGTCCTCTACGCCGTTTCCAAAGCCGATCAAAAAAAGCAAGTGCCGGTCTCGGAGGCCATCGACTCGGCATTCCGCTCCCTGGGCATCTTTCCGGACGCCTCGGGCAAGCCCGCCGAAGGCGCGGGCGCGGAGCAGGCGGCCATTCCCATGAACATCGTCATGGGCGAGGACGTATTGTCGCCGGCCAGGGTCAAGGATGACCTGGAGCACCTCCACCGCGAGCTGGAGCAGAGGCTATCCAACCAGGTCGCCACGCACACCGTATCCATGAAGATGGGCCGCGACGGGCTGGTAATCAGTCTGCGCGAGGCCGGCTTCTTCAGCTCCGGCTCGGCCACCCCCAAGCCCGAGACGCTCCCCACGCTGCGCCAGATCGCCGCATCGCTGGGCCGCACACCCTATGATGTGCGCATCGAGGGCCACACCGACAACGTCCCTATCCACACGGCGGAGTTCGACTCCAACTGGGAGCTTTCCTCGGCTCGCGCCACGCGTATCGCCCGCCTCTTTCTCGATCTGAAGGCCATATCCCCCGAGCGCATCTCGGCCGCCGGCTACTCCGAGTTCCACCCCGTAGCCAGCAACGACACCGCCGATGGACGCGCAGAAAACCGCCGCGTCGATCTGGTCGTGCTGCCCCGCACCAGGATCAATCTCTCTGCGCCTGAATTTGTTCACTCCACGGGCGCATGGCGCAAGATCACCGACGACGATGCGGCTGATCGACAGTAAGCGCCCGAGCAAACACATCTGAAAATATTGATCCGGCCTAGAAGTTTTGAAACGCTGTGCCCCATCCATTCCGCGCTTTTTGCGGAATGGGTGGGAGGGAGTGTTGCATTTCTTTGGGGCCGGATCCTAGGCCGACGAGCTTTAGGTAAAGTGGGTTAGATCCCCG
>JBAVYF010000620.1:0-4803 GCA_049698655.1 Occallatibacter sp.
GTCCAGAGATCCCAGGATGCCCGGACTCAAATCGAGATAGCGCACTTCAAGATCGTCCTTCTCCAGTGCCGCCTTTATTAGTGCGGGAGCACGACGATCGCCTTTCGCATCAGACAGCGCTTGTTCATGGCAAGCGCGCGCCTTGCGACGGATTTCGATCCAAGCATCCATACTTAATCCTCTTCGAGCCAGTACCGCTTTCTAGCCGGAGACATGTTGCTGTCACGGATGATGTCATCACAGGAACGCGCCTTGACGACGGGTGTTCGGTTGGACTTCGCGTGCTCCAACCTGGGGGAGTTCAGAGCAATATCTAGTGCGGAGTTGAATTCCTTTCTCGTTGTACCGAGCAAGGATACAAGACCATCGATGAGACGATTGCGTATGGGTGGCAACATCCAGCCGTTGAAAAGATCGGCAAGAACACCGCGACCAACATCCATTTCTCTTGCGAGTTTGTACGTTTCCTTTCCAACAGCCGCCAGCATTTGTTGGAACGTTCGCGCGCACGTCGCAGTCTGTGCCGGTGAGGTCGAAGTCTCAACGGAGTAGATGATATTCAGCGCTTGGCTGTAAGCTCGTGCCAACTTGCTTTCGTCAACCTCCACCTTCGAAACCACTGTCTGCGTTGCCCAATCCCAGGCCACAGCGGCATGTGCGCGAATATCCTCGGCAAACTGAGGAAACCGATTCACCCATGCCACGATCTGCTCTGCCGATGGTCGTTCGCATTCTTGATGAAATGCGAAGAGGACCTCATCCCGGTCTGCGGTCTTGATTTCATTGGTCATGATCTAACTCCTACTCTCAGTTTCTTGAGATGCTTGACACCCTCATGTTCCGCCAGGAGTTGTCGGACCTCCTTCACCCATTCCCTCGCGGTCCTTTCGCTAATGCCCAACGCCTGTGCAATTGATTCGACACTCTTCTTCTTGGACTTGTACGGGACGCCATCCATGAATAGGTGAAAGGCCATCCGCTTCCTTGGATCTCCAACGCAATCCAAAATGCCTTCCACATTGATTTGTTCGTCCACGTTTCTCATCTCATCAGAGAGAGGGTCCTCTTGCGGAATTGGCCTTGGTGATGCCCTATCGGGGTCATCCAACACCGCAAATTCTTCGTCCGACTCCGTCGGTTCTGCCGATGCATCGATATCAACGCCGCATTCCTCGCCAATATCTTTCTTGCCTCCAAGCTTCGGCCTCTTCTCTGGCGGTGCGTCATCAGGAGTTCGTCGCTCACGTTGCTCGGCGGCTATCGCGTCCTTGATGCGAAACAGCACACGGGAACCGAAGGCCACGCGCAAACTTCGACCGTCAGCTGATTTCGGACTCAGCAACGCTGTAACAATCAGATAATGGGTCCGGTAAATGATGTCCCACCCTTGGTCTGGATGGTTGATTCCAACGTGTTTTCGAAGCATGTGAAGGATGGCGTCTGAAAGGTGCTTTGCCAGCGCGTGCTGTACCTGCGTATCGCGATTTCCCAAGTCCTGGAAGGCAGCTGCGAGGGCTTCCAACCTAAAGACACTTAACCGATCATCCGCGATGGCTCGGCGCCACCCGTCCAGATCGGTTGACTTGGGTGGTTCTTCTTCACCAGTCCGAGTGTCCATGGGCGATATTCCCTCCTGGGATCCCTTCCCTGCTATGAAAGCGATGCAACCGACAAAAAAGCGGAAGTCACTCGGATGATGCGGCTACCTCGCTGTATGATCTGCCTAGGATTTCTGGCTTCACGTGCCTTTGCAAATGCAAATGGCGCCTTTCTCTCTCATTTTATAAGGGATAGTCCTGGTCATGTCTGGAAGGCGCTTGCCAGGAAGAATGTAGCGTCTAGGAATTGCTGAAGACTTAGACAGACATCGCTAAGCTCGCATTTCGAACGCCTAAGGGCCAGTTGGTCGAGAGTTCACACGAACATCCGAACTACGAGCCACGGTTAGTTCTCGAAAGTCCGGTTACCAGACCTTGCCTGGAAGTCCGCGGGCATTCCGCTCAACGAAGGGCGTGCGCCAGGGAGTCTGGCGCGGCTGGAAACGTCCAAACCACGTGGCGGATTCGCCATTGCGCCTTCGCAGTATCAATGCGAGGGCATTTCAGCGGCAAAACAATTGGACGATGGATAGCGAGGCGTGGCGGGCGGCGTGGTTCAGCCGGTCGAGCCGTGTTTTTGACCGAGCCCAAGGGGGTCGATTCCCGCAGCTTTCCGTTTTTGTACTTTTTTGTACTTTAATGTCACATGCCAGATCGGACCTAAGTCCTTTGGAATCTGGCGGGGACGACGGGGCTCGAACCCGCGACCTCTGCCGTGACAGGGCAGCGCTCTAACCAACTGAGCTACGTCCCCTAATGAAGCCTGCATCCCAGCGGCGAAATCCGCCGAACGAGCCATCCCCCTCTATCGAAGGCTCATCCTTCCAACCGGATGTCTGACCTCGACCGAGCCCGTGCCCTGGCGGGCACGAAGCGGTTCCTGCTACAGCAACATGAATGAGTGTATCAGAAAGAACGGGCCTTCGGAGACCATCGTCCAGGTAGTGCTAACAGACTCTAGGCCGGCCAGATGGCGCGATTGCCGCGGCCACTGGAAATGAACCCCATATCTATGGAGATTCCCCGCACGCACTGCACCAGGTGGTTGGCGATGGAAGGCAGCTTCTGGGCTGTCACCCGGAACGACGGCCCGGAGACGCTCACCGCCGCCACCGGCATCCGCTGCGCATCCAGCACCGGCACGGCGATGCAGCGCAAGCCCTCTTCGAACTCCTCGTCGTCCACTGCATAGCCGCGACGTCGGGTCTTCTCGATCTCCACGCGCAGCGCCTCCGCCGTGGAGATGGTGTGACTGGTGAAGCGCTCGAAGCGGGTGCGGCGCAAAATATCGGCGATCCGCTCCTCGGGAAGGAACGCCAGCATCGCCTTGCCCACCGAGGTGCAATGCACCGGGTTGCTGGCGCCGATGCGGGTAATCATGCGCACCGAGCGGGCCGGCTCGATCTTGTCGATGTAGATGGCGTGCGCGCCCTCCAGGATGCACAGGTGCGCCGTCTCCTCGGTCTCGGCCACCAGCCGGCGAAGGTGCGGCTGCGCGCGCTCGCGCAGGTCATACTGCTCGATAGAGCGATTGCCTAAATCAAACAGTCTCAGCCCCAGCCGGAACTTGCCGCCGGCAGTGCGTTCCACCATGCGGTGACGCTCCAGAACCATCAGGAAGCGGTGCGCGGTGCTCTTGTGCAACTGCAGCGACGAGGCAACCTGCGCCAGGCCAAGCGGTGTATTGCTCTCTCCCAGCAGATCCAATACGGCGAATGCCCGGTCGAGAGCCTGAACTTTGTAGGTGCCTTGCGGAGTTGCGTCTCGCATGGTGGTCCCCTGTTTTGCGCAATGATTTCTCTGCCAGTGTGCTGGAATTGGGACTGCATGTCAAGTGCTGGTACGCAAACTCCTGCGCTGAATTCTCCATCAAGAGGTTGCTCTTCGAGGTCGAGCGTGGCTCGCCCCGCTTTCCACTACAGCAGTTCTCCAATTGCTGTAAACCGAAACCACAACTGCCGAGTGGCTTTTTTCTTTAAGAAAAAGCCACCTTGCACGGCCTTGGAAAGGGCACATAAATTGGAGAACTGCTCTAATAAATCCTGAAAAGACGCTTATATCAAGCTTTCTGCCGCCGATAACTCTGACGTGCAGTTGCAAATAACCGTGGGCCTGCCAGCAGAAATCGTTCGTCCGGGTTGCGGATAGGGCATCCAGGTTGTTTCAGGCAGCCTCGCTCGCTCTTGCAGCCGGACGCATGGCGACCGTCCGCTTTACGCCGCTAGGTGACAGCGGACACAGACCTTGCCCTCCCGGCTGAGTAGATAATTGTCGCCACGGTTTAGGTTGAAGCTGCCGTGGGCTACCGGGGCAAGGGATTGGTTCGTCTCTTTCATGAGAAGAGGTTCAAGCGATGCGGAGTATGGCCTGCCGCGCGTATGTGCCTTCCGTCATAATAATTTGCCCCGCGACTGTGACGGCTGTCACAACCAGTGCTATATTCGCATTTGGGACACCAATCAAGAAAGAACGCAACGCCATTTACTGGGCGCGCGCGAACACGCTGAAGCGCGCCACAACTGGGAGCAGCCATTCCGCCATGTCGAACCCATTGCAAATCCCCGCTTCGCTGAGTACTGACGCCTTGTCCATTGCTGTCATCTGCCAGGACGAGCATCGCCGCAACTCCGCAATAAGCTCTCTGCGCGAATGTCAGAGTTGCCTGATTCAGGAGTTTAATTCCTACCCTGCCCTTAAAGACGTGCCGCGGGTGCTGGGAGATAACTACGACGTTGTCCTTATTGAGCTGGACCGCGACCCGGAGTTTGCCATCGACCTGGTGGAGACCATCTGTGCGCATAGCCTGGCAACCGTAATGGTCTTCTCGGCGCAGGTCGATTCGGGCATGCTGCTCCGCTGCATGCGCGCTGGCGCTCGTGAGTTTCTCACTTTGCCTTTCGACCCTGGCACCGTGGCCCAGGCTCTGGCTCGGGCCTCGGCACTCCGCGTGGGATCTCACCCGTCGCCGAAGAAGCCGGACGGCAAACTGCTCGTATTTCTCGGCGCCAAAGGCGGCGCCGGAGTCACCACGCTGGCCTGCAATTTTGCGGTATCGCTGGCCCAGGAGTCGCAACAAAAAACCCTGCTGATCGATCTCAACCTCCCGCTTGGCGACGCGGCGATCAACCTCGGAATCAGGGCTGAATACAACATTGCCAGCGCGTTTCAGAATTTTAGCCGGCTCGATGTGAATTTTCTCTCCACC
>JBAVYF010000621.1:0-2628 GCA_049698655.1 Occallatibacter sp.
CAAAGCGCCATGGCGGCAGCCCCCGCGGCGCTGGCCCAGTTAGGGCAGACCGCTGAGTTTAATGGAAAACCCACCCCAGCTACCCCGCTCTCCCCTGCCCCGCAACCGGCAAAGGTGAGCTTCATGCTCGCTCCGCAGTCCGGACCCGTGGCTGTGGGCGCCACCTTCCAGATTCCGGTGGTGCTGAACGGAGGAACGGATATTACCGCCGTTCCCTTGCAGATTTCCTACGATTCAGCCAGACTTTCGCTGGTCAACGTGGATAGCGGAGACTTCCTGAGCCGCGATGGGCAGGCCGTGGCGCTGGTCCACCGCGACGATGGACCTGGCTCCATCAACATTAACGCCTCGCGTCCGCCGGGAACCGCCGGGGTGAGCGGAACCGGAGTGGTCTGCGTCCTCTCCTTCCAGGCCAAAACCGCCGGAGATAGCGTCATCGCCATCACCCGGCCGGGCGCGGTCAACAGCGCTCAATTGCTTCTGCCGGCCCAGGGCTCCCAGGTCAGCATTCAGGTGAAGTAGGCCGATGAGGCTCGCATTGATGAACAAAACGCGGCCAATCCGGACCGCCCGCCCGGGCGAGCGCGGGCTTACCCTGGTCGAGTTGATTGTGACCACGGCGATTCTCTCCATTCTCGCCTCGGCCGCCCTTCCCATTGCCCGTTTCCAGGTCAAGCGCCAGAACGAGCGATACCTCCGCTACGACCTGTGGATGATGCGCGACGCCATCGACCACTACAAGGACGCAGCCGACAAGAACGCCTTCCAGGTCAAGCTCGACAGCCAGGGCTATCCGCCCGACCTTGAGACCCTGGTCAACGGCGTGGAAGTGCAGAGCAAAAAGGTGAAGTTTTTGCGCCGGATTCCCGTCGATCCCATGACCGGCAAGGCCGAGTGGGGATTGCGCTCCATGCAGGACGATCCAAAATCGGACTCCTACGGCGGGCAAAGCGTCTTCGACGTGTACTCCAAGTCGCAGGGCACAGCCCTGGACGGAACCAAGTATGCTGACTGGTAGCCACACAGTCTGGCAGTAGAGGATTCAGTGGGCAGGATTCGCAAACAAGACGCGGGCTTTACGCTGATGGAGCTGATGATCGTGATGATGATCATCGGCGTACTCATGCTGATAGCCGTGCCTCGCTTTACGGCCGCCATCAGGATGGCCAGGGAAGCCGTGCTCAAGGAAGACCTGCACGTCATGCGGGCGGCCATCGACTCCTACACCATGGACAAGCAGAAGGCGCCCCAGTCGCTCGACGACCTGATCACCGACGGCTACCTCAAGGCCATCCCCGAGGATCCATTCACCCGAACCAAAGACACCTGGGTCACCGACTCCAACGGAGCGCTTTACTCGCTGGACCAGACCGACCCCGGCATCGACGACGTCCACTCCGGCTCCCAGGAGCTGGACTCCAAAGGCCAGCCCTACTCCACATGGTGAACGCAAAGACAATCCCAGAGGTAAAAATGGTTCGACAAACTCATCGCGTGCTCCTCTTTCTCCTGTGCATGGCTGCGTTCTGCGGCTCCTGCGGCTCTTTGCTCGCGCAGACACAGAAGACCATCACCCTCCGCATGATGGACGGCAAAACCGGCAAGCTCATCGCCACTACGGATTTCCTGGTGCGCATCGATCACCAGCAAACGGTCCATGCCGATTGGGTGACGATGAATGAGGACGGCACAGGCAAGCTGACCCTGCCCGGCGACGCTTCTCTGCTCTCGATCCACGCCTCCTACGACAGCTCCACTTCTCTCTTTATCAATTGCGATGCCAACAAGGATTACAAGGCATCGAATACGGGGCCGATTCTGGATCGCTGGTACAGTGTCTCCGACATACTGACGAAAGGCGTTGTAGCCCCCAATGATTGCATCGGGGAAAAGGTTCCCGACAAGCTCCAGGTCTTCGCCAAACCTGGAGAGTTTATCTTCTTCGTCCGGCGGCTGACCGCGCGGGAGCAATTCCACGAGTAGATCCGGCCGGAGAGCTGGGCCCAACTCTCCTTCGCCGCTGACTGCCTCAACGCACCCCCATGGCAACCAACCCCAATCCGCCCTCCGCGCTCGAATTCACCCTCCAGGTTGAGCGCTTCTATGCGGGCCTTATCCTGGCCGCGGCCCCAAACCCTGCTTCCGGCCGCGAACCCAGCCTCGGCGGCAAGCTCCTCTACGCCGGCGAACTCGACGCCAAAGCTCGCGCCCTGCTGGTGGCCGCCAACATTGCCGGCGCTGCCTCACTGGCCGTCTCGGCCGACGACGGCGCGCGTAAGCAGGCCGTCCGCGACGGCGTAGTGGACTTCCTCGTGAGCTCGCTTGACGAGGCCCTGCGCATCCTGAAAAACGAGATTCGCAAGCGTTCCACCGTTGCCGTCTGCGTTGCCACCGAGCCGCAGGCCACTGAAGCTGATTTCGCTCGCCAGATGCTCCAGCGCGGCGTGCTCCCCGATCTCCTGCCGCCGCGCTCTGCGCCCGCCCCGGAGTTCGCCGCCTTTCTCAGCCAGGGTGCGCGCCCGGTCGTCGCCATCCATCCTGATGCAAACCAGGTGCTCCTTGCCTGGAGCGTGGCGGACGCGCCGGCGCAATGGCTGCCCAAACTCGACGCCATCGCACTCAATTGCC
>JBAVYF010000622.1:0-1541 GCA_049698655.1 Occallatibacter sp.
TTGGTGCGGCTGAACAAAGTGGCGGCCGGGTTGCCCGCAACCGTCGTGGCCAAGCTGGAGAGCCAGAATCCGGTTTCGAGCGTAAAAGATCGCATTGGCCTGGCGATGATCGAGGCCGCCGAAAAGGCCGGCAAGATTACTCCCGGCAAGACGGTGCTGATTGAGCCGACCAGCGGCAACACCGGCATAGCGCTGGCTTTTGTAGCCGCTGTCAAGGGTTACCGGCTGATTCTCACCATTCCGGAGACGATGAGCCTGGAGCGGCGCGTGCTGCTGCTGGCCTTCGGCGCGGAGATCGTGCTCACCCCCGGCCCCAACGGCATGAAAGGCGCCATCGCCAAGGCCGCGGAGATTCTGGCCCGGACTCCCAACGGCTATATCCTGCAGCAATTCGACAATCCGGCCAACCCAGCCATCCACTACGCCACCACCGGCCCGGAGATCTGGAACGATACGGACGGCAAGGTGGACATTCTCATCTCTGGAGTTGGCACCGGCGGCACCATCACCGGCGCGGGCAAGTACATCAAGGAGCGCAAGCCGGGGTTCAAGGCCATCGCCGTGGAGCCGACCGACAGCCCTGTGCTCTCGGGAGGCAAGCCGGGGCCACACAAGATTCAAGGACTTGGCGCGGGCTTTGTGCCCGGCGTGCTGGACACCAAGCTGGTCGACGAGATCGTTCAGGTCACCAACGAAGAGTCCATCGAACTGGCCCGTCGGCTGCCGCTCGAAGAGGGCCTGTTTGTGGGCATCAGCTCGGGAGCAGCAGTTGCCGCAGCGCTCAAGGTGGCCGCGCGGCCGGAGAACGCCGGCAAGCTGATCGTGGTGGTGCTGCCTGACTTTGGCGAGCGCTATCTGTCGAGCATTCTCTTTGAATCGCTGCGCCAGCAGGCGCTGGGGCTGGTGACGGAACAGGTTACGCTGTGAGTGCTGGCCGCACGGGCGGAGTTTGTTGAGGTTTGTTGCATCCCAGGTCTCAGAATCGAGACCTGCGGCACCCGCGATTCTGAGAACACTGTCATGCCTTTGTTTGCCCACATCCGCGATGACATCGACTCCGTGCTGGAGCGCGACCCGGCCGCGCGCTCGCGGCTGGAGGTCTTTCTCTGCTATCCGGGGCTGTGGGCGGTGTGGATTCACCGCGTCTCCCACAAACTCTGGCAAGCAAAGCTGCGGCTGGCTGCGCGTTTGCTCTCGCAGGTCGGCCGCTTCTTCACCGGCGTCGATATTCATCCCGGCGCGCTGATTGGCCGGCGCTTGTTCATTGACCACGCAACCGGAGTGGTAATCGGCGAAACCACCATCGTGGGCAGCGACGTGACCATGTACCAGGGCGTGACGCTGGGCGGCACGGGCAAGGGCCATGGCAAGCGCCATCCCACGGTCTGCGACGGCGTTTTTGTCGGCAACAACGCCAATCTGCTGGGCAACATCACCATCGGCGAGAACTCGCGCGTGGGAGCGGGGTCGGTGGTGCTGGCCGACGTGCCGCCCAACTCGACGGTGGTAGGCGTTCCGGCGCACATCGTCTATCGCAACGG
>JBAVYF010000623.1:0-1656 GCA_049698655.1 Occallatibacter sp.
GACCAGGGCGAAGGGTAGAGTGGTGAAGATGGATGCAATCACCATGGCGAAGATGGACCACTGGGGATGACCGTTGGCGTCGAGAGGGGGGGCGGGTTTGCCGGTGCTTTTTTCGATTGCCCAGTCCCAGGCCGTGGCGAGAGCTGGCAGCAGGAAGCCGCGGAAGGCCATCTCCTCAAAAAAAGGCGCAAAGGCAACGCCAAATCCGAACATGAGCCACGCGGCGCCTGGAGAACGAAAGATTTCTTCGATGGGTGCTTTTGCTGGACCGGGCAGCAGCGTCTCGTCCAGCGCGGCAAGCGCAAAGCAGCCCAGGGCGATGGCGGGCAATCGCCAGCCGAGTTGAAGAGCCGTTGCGCCGCGCCACTGGACGCCGGCAAAGAAGCGCTTGTTCCATAGCAGTGGAAATATGATGAGGCCGAGGAAAAAGGCGACGAGATAGAGGATGGCCTCGAAGCCCAGGATGTAATGCACGTTGGTGGCGGCCTGATCCACCGTTGTGGCGCCAAAGAGATGAAAGTGCATGGCAACCAGCATCAGCACTGATGCGCAGACGAACCCAATAGCTGCGAACGCCGTCAACAAGGCAAGATGGCCGAGATGCGGAATTCGTGAGGGAGCGACGGCCTCGGGATGTGACCAGGACTGAAAAAGAACGGCCGGCTCATCCGTGGCTTGCACAGCTGGCCGCAGAGGCTGGTTTGACGCGGGGAATGGATTCTGCTCCTGCTCCTGCGGCGTGGGGTCGAACTCGTTCATGGCAGCACCGTCTTCTTTCTGCGGATTGCGGATTTATTTGCGGCGGTCTTTTTTGTGGTTGTGCGTTTGCGCGTGGCGGGCTTGCTTGTTTTTGTCTGTTGGGTTGCGAGAGCAGGTTCGTGGTTTCCCACCCAATCCGCAAGTTTTTCATCGAAAAGTTGCGGATTGGATGGGGCACCCAGCATTTGTGTAGCATCCGGCTCTGCAGGTTCCAGATGCCCACTGCTTGAAGTGTAATAGCGCTTGAGGAACTGGCCGGTGTAGGAGCCGGGAGTGGCCGCAATCTTCGCCGGGCGGCCCTGGCCGACGATGCGGCCGCCGTCTTCGCCGCCCTCGGGGCCGAGGTCAAGAATCCAATCGGCGTTGCGGATCACGTCCAGGTTGTGCTCGATGATAATGACCGAGTTGCCCAGGTCGGCGAGCCGGTGGAGCACTTCGAGCAGCTTGCGCACGTCGTCGAAGTGCAGGCCGGTGGTGGGTTCGTCGAGCAGATAAAGCGTGCGGCCCGTCTGGCGCTTGCTCAGCTCGCGCGCCAGCTTCATGCGCTGCGCCTCGCCGCCCGACAGCGTGGTCGCGCTCTGGCCGAGGTGGACGTAGCCCAGGCCGACATCGACGAGGGTTTGCAGCTTTTGCCGCACCTGCGGCACGTCGGCCAGCACGGTGAGCGCGTCTTCGATGGTCAGCTCGAGAATGTCAGCGATGGAGTGGCTGTGAAATCTTACGGCCAGCGTCTCCTGGTTGTAGCGGCGGCCGGTGCACACCTCGCACAACACATAAACGTCGGGCATGAAATTCATTTCGATGCGGCGCTGCCCATCGCCCTGGCAGGCTTCGCAGCGGCCTCCTCCGACGTTGAAGCTGAAGCGGCCCGGCTTGTAGCCGCGCTCGCGAGCCTCG
>JBAVYF010000624.1:0-2812 GCA_049698655.1 Occallatibacter sp.
GCCCCCGCTCCGCATGCCGATGGAACTTGTTGCCGTGCCGGACAGGGCGCGCGCCGGGGAGGCCGTGGCCGCCGTCAACGAACCGCCCCGCTACGCCTCGCGCAACTGGCGCGCCGCGGCCTGGGAACGCGAGCGCGAGCGGGAGCGCGAATTGCGCGCCGGCAAGCGCAATCCGGGTGTGGACGCGCGCCGCTATGGTTCATAGCCGATGAGATGAGACTGTGAGGTTGCCGTGTGGTTTGACTTGTTGTTGATTCTTCTGGCCGTTTCTCCGTTGATGCGCACGGCGAGGGTTCTCTCGCGGGACTCCGGAAGCCAGTATTCAC
Source organism: Occallatibacter sp. (assembly GCA_049698655.1). Taxonomy (GTDB): domain Bacteria; phylum Acidobacteriota; class Terriglobia; order Terriglobales; family Acidobacteriaceae; genus Telmatobacter. The sequence continues at coordinate 327 of JBAVYF010000624.1, forward strand.
GCGGGGATGAAGCGGGTCTCAATGCGTGGGCGGCGCGGCCTGAAGCAGCGCCAGCAGGCCTGCCTCGTCCAGCACAGGTATCTTGAGCTCAATCGCCTTGTCAAGCTTGGAGCCGGCCTCCTCGCCGGCCACCACGTAGCTGGTCTTTTTGCTGACGGCAGCGGCGGTTTTGCCACCCGCGGTCTCGATCCTTGCCTTGGCCTCGTCGCGCGTGAGTGTCGGCAGCGTACCAGTGAGAACAAAGGTCAGCCCCGCCAATTGTGCCGTGCGCTGCTTTTTTTCGGCTGTCATCTCCACGCCGGCCTTGCGCAGACTTTCAATGAGAGCTTGGTTCGCCGGTTGCGCGAAGAATTCGAGAATCGCTTGTGAGATGCGCGGGCCTACTTCTTCGACGCGCTCCAGTTCTTCGGCGGTGGCGGCTCGCAGCGCCTCCATGGAGCCGAACTCCTCTGCAAGCAATTCGGCGGTGCGCTCGCCGACGAAACGAATGCCCAGGCCCATCAGGACTCGGGCCAGTCCGGATTTTTTGGATCGCTCGATCTCATCGAACAGCGCCGCCGCCGACTTTTCCGCAAAACGGTCGAGGGCGGTCAACTGTTCCTCGGTGAGCGTGTAGAGGCCGGCAACGCTGCGGACGAGGGCGCGGTCGCATAACTGCTGCACCACGGCCTCGCCCAGGCCTTCGATGTTCATCACTCCGCGCGAGGCAAAGTGCAGTAGGCTCTCGCGCAGCTTGGCGGGGCAGTCCGCATTCACGCAGCGGAAGTCCACTTCGCCTTCAGCGCGGACAACGGCGCTTTGGCATTCCGGGCAGATTGACGGAAAGACATAAGAAACCTTTCCGCGCCTGTGCTCCGAGTCTTCGAGAACTTCGACGACTTTTGGGATGACGTCGCCGCCGCGCTCGACGCGCACCCAGTCGCCAAGCTTGAGGCCGAGGCGCTCGATGAAGTCGGCGTTGTGCAGCGTGGCGCGGCTGACGGTGGTGCCGCCGATGAAGACCGGGGCCAGCTCGGCGACCGGGGTGAGCTTGCCGGTGCGCCCCACCTGCACGGTGATGGCTTTGACCTGCGTGATGCCGGAGCGGGCGGTGAATTTGTAGGCGATGGCCCAGCGCGGCGCGCGTGCCGTTGAACCGAGCCGCTGTTGCGTCGCGTAGGCGTCAACCTTGAGGACTACGCCGTCGATCTCGTAACCAAGAGTGGAGCGCGCAGCCTCGGCGGCGTCGATGAAGCGGGTCATCTCCTCGACCGAGGCAACCAGCTTGTGATGGGGATTGACGCGGAAACCGAGAGCAGTCAATGTGTCGAGCGTGGTGCGTTGCCCGTACGGCAAGTACTCGCCCTCGATCAGAAGGAAGTAGGAGTAGAAGTCCAGGCGGCGATTGGCGACGATAGAGGGTTCGAGGGTGCGCAGAGTCCCGGCGGCAGCGTTGCGGGGATTGACGGCTGGAGCAAGGCCCTGCTGCTCGCGCTCTTCGTTCAATCGCAGGAAGGCAGCCTCGGGCATTACCGCCTCGCCGCGCACTTCGAATCCCTGCGGGAGGCGGAGTTCTCTCAGCTTTTCAGCCGGGATCGTCAGCGGCACGCTGCGGATGGTACGGATGTTCGAGGTGACGTCCTCGCCGGTCTGACCGTCGCCGCGGGTAATTCCAGTCGTCAGCCGCGCGCCGCCACCGTCCGCAGGACCGTAACGCAGAGCCACGCTCAGCCCGTCCATCTTGTACTCGGCGACATACTCGACAGCCGTAAGGCCGGACAGCTCACGGCAGCGGGTGTCCCAGGCGGCCAGCTCCTCAGGCGAGTAGGCGTTGTCCAGGCTCAGCATGGGGCGCGAATGACGCACCTTGAGAAAGCCCTCGGCGGGCTTGCCGCCGACACGCTGGGTGGGCGAATCGGGAGTGACGAGTTCGGGGTGTGCGGCCTCGATCTGCCTGAGCTCGTTCATCAGCGCGTCGTAGGCGGCGTCGGTGATCTCCGGCGCGTCAAGGACGTAGTACAAGTGCTCGTGGCGGCGCAGTTCGGCGCGCAGTTGCTCGGCGCGCCGGGTGGCAGATGAGGCTGGGGTGGTTCGTTCGCCCATGGGGAGAATTATAAGAGTCCGGGCAGCAGGGTAGTATGGTTTGCAGAGAGCTATGGAACCTATTACTCACTTTCTGACCGGGGCCTGCATTGGGCGGGCGGGGTTGAACCGCAAGACGGCCTACGCCACGCTGGCGGCTGTGCTGGCCGCCGAGGCTGCTGACATTGACGTGTTCTGGGGGCTGACGGGGCCTGTAGAAGAGCTGAAGCACCATCGCGGCATTACGCATACGTTCATCGCGGCGCCGGTGGTGGCGGCAGCGGCGGTGGGGATGGTGTGGGTGTTTGACCGCTGGTGGAAGGGACGGCGACGGCGCAAGCTGGCGGACGGGCTTCCGGTTGATCCAGGCGCGCCTAGCCCCAAAGCTCGGCAGCAAATCCGCTGGGGCTGGCTTTATTTAACAG
>JBAVYF010000625.1:0-2093 GCA_049698655.1 Occallatibacter sp.
CCGCCTATGTTCCGGCACTGGACAGGGCTTATAGCTCGTGATAGGGAATAAAAAGCGAAAGTAGAGAGCTTCCTGGTTTTCGTCTGCGCAAAATGCGGTGTTACTCATCCGGCTTGCTTCCCTTTGAGCCGTGGTGCGCTTTCCGAGCGCCGATCACCAGCTTCAAAAGATAAAAGAAGACCAGAGCGTTGACCGCCAGCAGGCCGACGCGGATCGGCGTGATGCGGCGGTAGACCTCGAATATCTCCACGGGCAGGAAGGAGGCAGTGATGGCCAGGGTGAGGAACTCGGCCCAGGTCTTTTCCAGATAAAGGCCGATGCCCTCGATCAGGTCGAGGCCGGCGTAGATGAAAAAGGCTTCAACGACTCGCCTAAGCAGCCGGTCGTCGACGAGCGTGGCTCTTTTGAGGATGAACTTGACAAGCCCTACCTCCTGGTTGAAACGCAGGTGGTTGGCCAGCTTTTCCAGCACATCGCCAACGTCCTTGTGCAGCAGACGCAGCGCGCCCACGCCAACGGCCACAAACAGAAGGGCCTGAGCCAGCTTGAAGGCAGCGATGAGGATCAGCCATTGATTGTGGTGCTTCGGCTTGGAGAGCGACTGCGATGGGGAATCGGTCATGGCTATGGGGAAACCTGCGTGAAACCGCCTGCTATCTCTTACGTTAACCGATACGCGCCGGTTCTGCTCGCTCCACGGTCCGGAAGCCGCGAAATTGGAAAAGACTTCATCGCTTCAAGTTCAGCAATCTATCGCGGTCGATCACATTGCCGTCCATGATGAGGCCGGAGATGCGGCGAGCGTTCCAGATGTTCTGTGTGGGGTCGGCGTCGACGACGAGGATGTCGGCGCGGCGGCCGGGGGCAATCAGTCCCAGCTCATTCCAGCCGAACTGGAGGCTGTAGTTGTTGGTAGCCGCAGCCAGAGCCTCGCGCGGGCTAAGCCCCATGCGGACCATCAGTTCCAGCTCGGTGTGCATGGAGACGCCGGGCAAGGAACCCTGGACTGGCGCACCGGAGGCGGCCAGATAGTGCGGAGAGGCCGCAAACAGGGCCTCGTTGATCTGCCACAGCCGCAGGGCAGACTGGTCAGCCTTCTTGCGCAGACTATCTTCCATGTAGCGCTGCGCTACTGCGGGCAAATGGCGGGTCCAGGGCGCGAGCGGATAGTCCATTTCGCCCGTGGCGCGGTTGACGGGATCATAGATGTGGGCCGGGTCGAGCAAGGCTGCGGCCGGCTCCTTCCACAGGTTGCGATGGTCCGGCAACTGCGCAAAATGGATGCTGAAGGTGGGCATGAGCGCGGCATGATGGGTGGCCAGGAAGCGGGCGTAGCCGCGCAGGTGCGGGTCGGTGGGGGTCAGGCGTTCGGCGTAGTCGTAGGCCGTGGTTGCTGCTGGACCCTCGGAGTCATCCACCAGCGGCCGCTGCAACTCGTCGGGAATTAAGCCCAGCTCGTATCGGCCCATGTGGACGAGCACATCCACGCCGGCCTCGACGCCCACATCGTAGGGGGTGGCCACGAATTCGCCATAGGTGGCCAGGCCCATCTGGCGGGCGCGAGCCATAATCCACTGGACATTGGCGGCGGTGAGGTTGTGTCCCAGCCGGAGGGCGCGCGTTCCCAGCCGGGCAGTGTCGCTGAGCTGGCGGAGGGTGTCTTCGGGGCTCAGTTCGGCCGGATGGGCGAGTTCCCTGAGCTTGAGAGCCCACTCGGGGCGCTTGGCCAGCAGGCTCCAGTTATCGGTCGAGCCGACAGAGTCCATCAGGTAGAGGTGAGGGCTGGGTGAGGCGCCAAAATCGATGAGGCCGCGGCGGGCGTCGCTCACGGCGACCACGGTAGTGACACCCATGTAGAGGTCGGCGTTGGCCTGGCCCTGCGAATTCATGCCGGCAAAACCGTCGACGAGGCCAGGAATGAGAAACTTGCCTGTGCAGTCGATGACCCGGGCGCCCTTGGGGATGGAAACCGCCATGCGCGATCCGACATCAGTGATGCGGCCGTCGCGGATGATGATGATGGCGTCCGGCAGGTCTTTCGCCGAGCGGCCCCAGTCGGTCACGTCCACTACCGTGCCGCCGGCCAGAACCAG
>JBAVYF010000626.1:0-3727 GCA_049698655.1 Occallatibacter sp.
CGGCAGCACCAAGCCGGGCTTCTGGGCGCAATAGCTCTCCGCCGGGTTCGCCGGATACAACGGCGGCAGCTTGGCCGCGCCCACCGGCGGCAAAGCTACCACCACCACCGACTTGGGATCGCGAAACGACGGTGGCACATTCAACCGCAGATCGAGAGAATCCTTTGTCGGCAGCGCCAGCGCGGGAATGTACTGGAAATGTGCCGTGTGCAATTGGCCGAGAATCTTGGCCGTATCCACAATGGCACCGACATAGGGGCTATAGGCGCCGCCTCGCGCGAGGTTCGAGGAACTGAGCTGGTTCATCAGATCCGCCGAGGAGCCGCTGGTTAACTGCGCCACACGGGATTGCGCGTTGGTGTCGTCCATCACAAGTCCATCGCTGTGCTGGACCAGGCAAGGAGCCTGCTGCTCGCTGGGCTTGTCGAAGCATTGCTGTTCGAGCTTGATGCCCAGGCTGCGGGCGGCCAGCTCGGTGCGCCCCTTGAGCGATTTGGGATCGGTCTGCGAGGTTTCCTTGACCTCGGCCAGAAAAGCATTCAGGCGCATCCGGTCCCAACTGGCGGCCTGGAGGTCCTGAACGGCGCGCACAAAGGAGCCGGGACGGTTGCTCACGGCCTTGCGCAGGGTGCTGAAGTCGCCGCCTGTCTCCGGCGCAAGAAAGATCAGCGCCTGCTGGGCCTCTTCGGGCACAGTGACGAATACGCCCTCTTCGCGCACTTCGCGGGTCCAGGTCTCCACTCGGGTAAACCACTCCGCAGGCGGCGGGTTGGTTGCCCCGCGCAGGAAAGCGACAATCAGCACATAATGGGCCGACTGGCTCTCGGGCAGATCGGGGTGAATCCACAGCCGGTCTCCAGCCTGCAGATTGGGGGTCTCGCCAATCGGCAGCGTGACCTCTCCACGCTTGACGCGCACATCCACCTTGGGCCCGGATAGGTCGAACGGCGGGGCAGGGTCAACGGCATACACTCCGGCTGAAGCCAGGAGCCAGAACAAAAGCAGTTGCAAACTACGGCTCATGTCTTCTATTGTACGGAGCAGGCCGCCCGGATAGAATAGCGGCGGCAGCACAACTTTTTCCCCGCAGTGGGGTTGGCGGAAGCGGCGCGGTGTGCATTGCTTTTTTCCGTCCCTGCCCACTGACGCCGTATTATCGGGTACACTGAGAGCTGAATAGCTTCAAACAGAGGGATTAGCTAGAGTATTTCTTGAATCCATGTGCGACGGAAGAAATAAAGCGCAGGCAAATCCTCTGTAACCATGAATGAAGTTTAGAACTAAGGCTGCTCCCTTTTGCCCTTGCGCGGCCGAACTCCGGAACCAGGCCATGAAGCCTGCCGGAGACGGGTCGGCGCGGGGAGCGGCATACGGAGAAGAAAGAATGAAATCGACAAAATCTGCCCAAAGTAGCGTAGAAGTAAGTACCCTAAGCATTCCCGACGCGGAAGAAATCATCGAAGAAGCCCTCAATGACCTGGCCTCATCCTCAGACCCCGGCATGGCGCGAGCCTTGCCTTTCCTGGCGCCTCCGGGCTACCAGGCCATCGTCGAGCTGTGCGGCGAAAACGGCCGCAGCAAGCGCCGCAATGCCTTTGCTGACTCGTGGTCGCCGGAGGAAGACGAGGTGCGCATCTACTTTGAGCGCATCGACGGCGACGAGGCTGCGCCGCGTCCCGTCCGCGCGCCGCGCGCCTCTGCCGAGCAGGCCTTCGACGAGGATGACGACGGCCAGGAGGCGGTGATTCCCGCCGACATCGACGCCCGCGTGAAAGAACTGTGCGCCGCGCTGGCTGAGGCCGAGCGGGGCGGCCACGCCTTCATCGCCCTCAAGTGGTTCCGCGACTCCTTCCTGCCGCGCAAGGCTTACCGCTGGAATCAGCATCCGGAGTCGCGCCAAGCCGTTTTGGCCGAGGCCATCCAGCGCGGAGTCGTCGTCACCAGCAAGATCGCCAACCCCAAGACCCCGGCATATCCCACCACCACTATTCGCCTCAACCGCGCCGAGGCTGGCATGCCTGATGAGGCGCAGCGCTTCCATCCGGTTACGGCGCATGGCGACTCCATCGCCGACGCCATCGAGGAAGAACGGGGGAACATGTGAGCTGCTACTTTCTTGAGGCCACGGCCTTCGCCAGGCTCTTTGTGCAGGAGACAGGCACCGACGCCCTGATCCGCCTGATGGAGGCCGTCGAGGACAACCGCAAGCTGATCTCTGCCTCCACGCCGCTTGAGGTCTACGCGGCCATTCGCCGGCGCGAGCGCGCGGGCGCCATCACCCCGGAGGACGCAACGGCCGCGCTCGACAGCCTACGCATGGAGGCCGCGCGCATGGTGCAGGAGCCGCTGAACCCGGCGGTGCTAGAAGCCGCGCGTCAGCTTCTCGACCGCACCACTCTGCGCTGGCCCGACACCCTGCAACTGGGCGCCGCCATTGTCGCCCGCGACATGTTCCAGAACACGGAGATCATCTTCGTGTCCGCCTCGCCGCAACTGCTCGATGCCGCCAAGGCCGAAGGCTTCCACACTATTGACCCGGCGAAGGAAGCGGCAGAGCCATCCAGGGATACGGTCGAGCCGGTCAAGGAAGCAGAGTAGCAACTCGGAGAAAACAGCGCGCCGGATGACCGGCGTACACTGCATTCATCATGGTCTTGTCTCATATCCTGCTGGCGTCTGTACCGGGTTTAACCCTCCCTCTTGCCGAGTGGCAGGTCACTGCAGGCTACGCCGTCTTTGCCGTCAGCTACTTAGTATTCGCCTTGGGCAAGCTGCCGGGTATGAAGATCGATCGCCCCGGCATGGCCATCATCGGCGCCGTGCTGATGGTTGCCTTTCGTATTGTTCCTGCTGCCGAGGCGCTGCGTTTCATTGATTTCGGCACGCTGGTGCTACTGTTCTCCATGATGCTCGTCGTCGGATACCTGCATCTGGCCGGCTTTTTTGATTGGATCACCGAGCAGATCATCACGCGCCTGAAACCGCGTCACTTACTGCCCACCGTTATTTTCATCACCGGCGCGCTCTCGGCGTTTTTCGTCAACGACATTATTTGCCTGGTCATGGTTCCCTTCACGCTTCTTGCTACGCGCCGCATGGGATTGAAGCCGCTGCCATACCTGCTGGCTGTGGCGACAGCGGCCAACATTGGCAGCGTCGCCACCATCACTGGAAACCCGCAGAACATGCTGATCGGCTCGTTCTCAGGCCTGTCCTATCGCTACTTCCTCTGGCGTCTGGGACCGGTAGCCATCATTGGCCTGCTGCTGGATTGGCTGATCATCCGCCAGATGTTTGGCAGCGATCATGTGCCCAAAGAAGCCGAAGGTATTAAAGCTGCTGCTCCACACATTTCTCTCCGAGAGCTGCGCAAGCCTGCCATCGTGATTATCTTCGTGCTTGGCGGCTTTATTGCGGGCGTTCCGCCTGCCATGATGGCCGCCATCGGGGCAGCCCTCATGTTGATCACGCGCACGCGCAATCCGCGCCTGGTCTACGACGAAGTAGATTGGGGATTGCTGGTGTTTTTTGTAGGCCTCTTCCTGATCGTGGGCGGCGCGGAAAACTCCGGATTGATGCGCGATCTATTCGAAATTGCAGACCGCTTCAATCTCCAGAACGCCGGTATTTTTACGGCTGTGACCGCGGTATTGTCGAACCTGGTCAGTAACGTACCGGCGGTGATGCTGCTCAAGTCGCTCGTGCCTGCGTTCCGCGATCCGCACAC
>JBAVYF010000627.1:0-2530 GCA_049698655.1 Occallatibacter sp.
CGGAAGATTCGCATCCTCGTACATATCCGTCATGTGAACAATCCGCTCCAGCATCGCGCCAGCCGGACTATCCGCCAAATAAACAACTGGCTTTCCCTTCGTATGCCACCGGGCTGAGGCTGTCAGCCCGCCTTCACCACTCAAATCGACGTAGTTGCTGATGCGCCAAAGAGTCGTCATGAAGGGTCATGCTCGCGGCTGTTCATTTATATGAACATCCCCTCGTCAAGCTGGATCAGAGCCTCCTCCACAGCATGTTCTCCAATCTCTGTATGCAACATGGCCAGCGCACTCCTGCCGTCAAAACGACCCCTGCGGCCGCACAGCCACTTCCTGCCTTCCTCGCGATCCCCGTAGACCTTCACGGCTAGCTCGTACATCCGCGCAACCCGCGCCAGCCGGTCGGATTCGTCCAGATTGAGCGGCTCCTGGCGCTGGCGGCGGTGCTTCAGCGTCCGGGCGGGAATCACCACCTCCAACAAATCCTTGACGGCAATGCCCGAGTAGGCAGAAAACTCCCCCAGCGTAGAGAGCGGCAATCCGCGCTCAATCTCTCTCCAATCGAAGGTGAAGAGAGGAGGAGAAACGGCGGGAATGGCAGCGGTTTGGCTCATAAGGACATTATGCCATACTTTTCGCGGCATTTTGTCCTTATCCCGGAAAATACAGAAAATGAGGTCCAAATCCGGATAGATAGTCGTACAGGCGCATTGAATCGAAACGGCGCCTCAGCCTGTTGTTTCGCTAGTCTCAATTGTGAACATTCGAGTTAAGGCAATGCGATGTCCAACGAGGAGGCCCGCTGATGCCTCCCGCGAGTTTCCAACTATAGTGGCGTTTAGTAATATGGATGCGAAATCTTTTCGGAGCATTGAAAGTGAATGAGCTAAAGACAAGTGTGAGTAAACTGCGACTTTTTCAGTTCGCAATGATCGCCTCGATACCAATGTTTGGATGGGTGGCTGAGATGGCCCGTCATCCCGGCAGCAACAGTTGGACTTTATGGCACTGGGTTGTCACCGCGGTTGCTCTCTGGATTGTATACGTGGGGTCAAGTTTTCGTCGTCGAATGCTGGCCCGTGCTACAGCGGCGCTGGCGAAAGACGCTTCCGATCCGAAGGCTATCAAGCAGTGGGAGGCAGGGCAAGTGGTCGGAATGGCGTTTGCCGAGAATATCGTGCTGTGGGGCCTGCTTGTGCGCATGGTTCTTGGAGGCGCGCTTTGGCAAGCATCTATGTTTTATTCGGTAGGTCTAATTCTGCTGCTGTATTGGACACCGCGGTTGCCGACCGAACTTGCGTAAAGCTGACCACTGACCCCTGATCCCTGATCCCTGTAAATGCAGATTATTTCCCCACTTTGTCGCACAATACTCTCAGAAGTCGTCCATCAAATCATCGTCCCGGCACCTCCTCTTCGCGCAGCTTTGCAGCCAGAAGCGGTCAATAGAGGCCGAAACGTCGCGTAACTCCTTATCTTGGAATATTTTGCAGGGAACTTCTTTGTTTTCAATATTTTACAGCGTAGACGTGCCTGTAAGCTCAAGAAAACAAGGAATTTGTTTACAAAATATGGGGGGGTGGGTAGCGGCCCCTGCGAGCGATCAGCGAGTCTGGCCGGGTGCCCCATCCTTGGCGCGCCTTTGTTCTTGCGCCAAGGGTGGGAAACCTCGAAACTCAACCAGCCTTCTTCATGATGAGCATCAATCGCCGGGAAGAAACTGTTAGCTGATAGCTGAAAGCTGTTAGCTGCCTCTACTGCTCCGCTTCCCGCCAGTAATTCGCCCGCGCCACAATGTGAGCGCCGTAGTCCTGCGCCAGGCGAACCCGGATGGTATGCAGGCCGGGAGTCGGATCGGAGGGGCTGAAGGTGATCAGGTAGCGGTTGCGTGCGCGCTGGGCAGACGCGACAACCCGCTTCTCGAAGCCCTTGTCACCGGTGAAGGTGTTGTACTCGCCGCCGCTCATGTGGGCCACTTCTTTGGTCACATTTTTCTTGAAGGCCGGCACAATCATGGCCAGCGTCGAAAACAAATTCATCGTCCGGTCGTCGCCATTGTCCTTGATGTCGTGGAGCAGCTCGGCCTTCGCCGGAGAGAACGACACGCTCAGCACCAGCACATCGGATTGCCCGATCTTGGCGATAAGTTGCGCGGGCTTGGTGTGTTTGCTGCCGTGGTCGCGCTCCTCGCTGATGAGCAGCAGCACGCGCCGGTACTCCTTCGGCTGCTCCTCCAGCAGATCGACGGCGTAGCTGACCGTATCGAGAATTGCATCTCCGCCGTCACCCGGCTCCAGATGTTTAAGCGCAGTATTCACCACCTCGCTGGAGTGCGTGAAGTCGCGGATGAGATGCGGCTTCGAGTCGAAGCCCACCAGCGCTGCCTGCCCTCTGCCGTCGGAAAGAAATAGATCGAGCAGCGGGCCCATCTTCGCCAGCTTGTCGAATTCGAGCACGCTGGCGCCGCCCATCTCCACTGCCACCACCAGCGTCACCGGCGCCGTGTCCATCTCCTCCTGCACGCGAATCT
>JBAVYF010000628.1:0-2034 GCA_049698655.1 Occallatibacter sp.
AATACAATCAGCGCGCCGAGCGTCCGCCGGCGGGACGGGCGACGTGCCTTTGATAGTGCGTCGCTCAACTCTATTGCTGCCTGGGGCAGGCAGGTTGGATTTCAGCTGCTCCATCCAATTGCGGAAACATGACTGCGCGTGAAACGCTTCGAGCCAAACTTCTCCATATCCCCAAGAAGCTGACCGAGCAACACATCTTGCCGGTCAAGCGGCCTTGTTCTGGCGTTTTTGCGCCCCATCTGTATCAGCTTATAGCGACCTTGCTGAAGGGCTTGGAATACAGAAGCGGCAAGATGGAGTCCTCTTTGGCTCATTGTTCTATCGCCTCTGCTTCATTGGATGCCGAGGCAGAACCCTTCTGTTCCAACATCATTATTACGACTGAACCGCAAACGGCGAACCCGAAGAACACGAACGGCATTTGCCAAACGATGTAGTCAAAGCACACATGTACGGATGCAGACTCCTTGAAGATTACGAACCAAGACAGCGGAGCTAGAAGCGAAAACCAAGTCGCAAGAATTAGAGCTAACCGCTTCTGATTCCTTCTGAAAGCGTATCCGATACCCGATGCGACTGCAAACAATATCAAAAGATGCTCATAGCGTACTCCCCCATACAGGCGAGTCTCTCCACCCCACGCCGCGCTGCCCCATACTATGGCAGTGGGGCCGAAGTAGGTGCCTCTCACGTAGGTGGTTAGAACGCTACTCCCGCCCTCGCGCAAATTGCGAACGTACTCAGCAGGGAATCCAAGAAAGTCTGAATGGGTTCGGGTTGAGAAGCGAAACGCGATGTGATTTATACCATCCTGAAAATGCCCGTCCACCGATGCTATTTGGAAACAGAGAATTAGAAATGTGGCTGCAATAGCGAGACACGCGCCTGCCGCCAGCGCAGTCGCAGCCGAAAGAAAACTGCGGAGTCGCACTCGGTGGAGTGCGCTGTAGTAGACCAGAGGAACTACCATCATCACCAGCGTGGGCGTAATGAAGTCGTACCCGGTGAAGAAACACTTCACGAATACTGTGGCGGATGCTACCGCCCCCAAGGCCATCAGTTTCGGTGGGAAGTTCGACCGCAGATGGAACATCACCGCGATTACCGGCAAGTAGAACGCCCACAATAAGTAGAACAGGTTCCGTCCGTAAACTGTTAGCCACATCGAGCATACTGCGGAACCAAGCACCAGGAGAGCGGTAAGCAGGCCGAACTCCAGATGGAACCAAACTACGATCGCTGTCACTGCGAGCGCAGACAGGAACGCAGTCAATATGTGGTAGAACTCCAGCCTGGATTGAGGTTTGGCAGGGATGACCTTGTCTAGCTCACTGAACAGTATCCCTTGCCCGCCGATCAGCGACTTGTGCGGTATGTAGCTGACGAATTTCAACTGACGAGTGTAAGCCCTGAAATTGTCGGAAAGCTCCTCGAAGTCAGAGCGCGGCGGTGTGTCCAGAAGAACAGACCCCAATAGACCTCCGCTGGAGAATACCCCGTCTCGATGAGACTTAGCCATCCGTGCTACCACGAACCTCTCCACCCACTGACCGAAGGAGGAGAACCATTGGTCGTCGGCGGTGTGCAAAAAATTCGTGGAAAAATTCAAAAACAACAGCAGGAACGAAAAACAAGATAGAGCTACAACTTTGACAGTTCGTGATGAAGTGTTGAACATGTGATAGTCTCCTATTGTCCCAACATTTCCATCAACTGCTCTTCGGAGACGATTGTCGTGCCGTACGTTTTAGCCTTTTCACTCTTGTTTGACGCAGAGGCGGGGTCGGCTTGAACCAGAAACCGATTTTCACCCTTGCTCAGACTGACGGCTGTCTGGCTGCCCGCCGCTTCAATCATCACTACGAGTTCCTTGGAAGGTTCGCTCACGCCGTTTCGCGCCGCCGCCCCCAAAGTGAAAAACACCGCCACGCCACGTTCCCGCTGGCCTCCAAGCTTGCTAACCCTTTGGGAAAGAAGCTTCCACTCCTTGCCACGGGTGTTTTTCATGGCATTTTTCCCATTTGACCGTCCCTC
>JBAVYF010000629.1:0-4388 GCA_049698655.1 Occallatibacter sp.
ACGTGATCGACCGCCAGGGCGTCATCCGGCGCAAGTTCATCGGCCCCCAGGATTGGACCAGCCCGGAAATCCGCGCCTACCTGAAAAGCCTGTAGATTCTTGCTATCATTCCTTTATGACCACGGTCGAAATTCTTTTTCACTATGCCGCGCCGCCTACGGACGCGGTGACCTTTGCGCTGGCCAATACGCGCGAGGTCTACGGCATTCGCCGGCTCAACTTTGATCGCGCTGCCCGCACGCTGGGCGTAGAGTATGACGCCACCCGGCTCAACGCCGCCGCAGTGACGAAGCTGGTGCGCCAGGCAGGCCTGGAGATCGTTGCTGAACTGCCCTTGATTCCCGCGCAGCCGGCTCAGGCACAGGCGCCCGCAGCTTGAAAAACCGCGATTGCGCCGCTGGAAAATCCCTGTTATTCTGTCTATGGTTTCGCTTGAAATCGTACCTGTGCGCCCGTAGCTCAGCTGGATAGAGCGACTGGCTACGAACCAGTAGGTCGGGAGTTCGACTCTCTCCGGGCGCACCATTAAACACAATAAAATGAAAGAGATATGGGGACTCAGAAAGGCGGGGCAAACAATGCTTGCATCTGTGTCAGCACTGTGTCAGTAAATCTTCGGATCGGCTAGGAACCGGCCAGCGGGAAGAAAAAAGATCGGAGGATCGTTAGAAATGGCCTCACAAGAAAAGCACTACATCGAACTGAGCGATATTCTGTCGCTCCGCTTTGATTGCAAACATAAACAGTGCGGCGCATCGTTTTCCCTGCCACTGACGCAGGAGAAGACGCAAGGCATCGAAAAGCGACTCTCGAATTGTCCGGTGTGTAGGAGAGAATGGGCCGGGAAAGAGGATGGCGCGAATGGTACGATGATCCGTGAATTCGTAGAGAAGCTCTGGAAACTAAAAGGGCAGGCACAGCTAGCCGATTTCAATTTTAGGCTCTATCTTGAACTTGCGCAGCCCCCACATTTACCCTCAGACGCGCCGCTGCGAATCGGATAAGGGTATTGCATGGCGGAATCGCATGGGCGCGGGCATGACAAAACCGGAGAACGGTTCTAATCGCGCCCCGGCTCAGTGTTGTAGAAGATCGGGCCGGAATTGTTAGGGGCGCGGCGGACAGCGATCCACTTCCCATTGAAGCTCATCGACTGGCGCTGCCGGTTGCCCATCACCCGCTGGCCCGCTTGTGGGCGCAACCCGCGCCGTGTCCAGGCTTGGAATCCCACCCGGCACGGGGCTGCTCGGAAATGGTTGATGGGTGTTTGAAGGGATGGGCGCATTGCTCTTTGCGAAGCCCGCCGCCGTCCGCTGTCCGACTGCCTGATTGCTCTGCTCTGTGTTGCTCATTTTGGTAAACCTTTCTTTTTGTTTTGGTTGATGGTTGAACGTATCCCGATTCGTATTCGCTTTATGCGGATACGCGGGCTGCAAGCTGTGCAGCGATAAGCGCCGCCGCATGGTGTAGTTGCGACAGTTACTCATCCCGGCCAAGGGAGGGCAACTTGCATCGCTGGCGTCGCGGTGCCGCCGTTCGCTGGCCCTCTTCAATCACTTCATCGAAGCCCCCAAAGCTGCCATTGTGCCGAAGATAGGGGCTGCGCAGACCGTGACCGTTGCACTGGCAGGATGGGCAAAAATAAGTGATTCCATTCTCATCAGGCTTCGCGCCGTCACGGCAAATGCAATGTGTTTTGACCTGCATTGAATCGGCTGCGTCACTGCGCTCTCGTAAGTCTTGCCGGACGGCCTTCAATGTTTCAAAAACGCCCATTTGTCCCTTTCCGAGAAAATGCGGGGGAGCCGGTGACGGTCCGGCATCCCCCCTTGGGCAGCAATCCGTGGAGAGGAGAAAGCTCCACCGTGAAGCGGGGACAGACCCGCCCGCCGCCCAAACTCATCAATGCGAGTCTGCGTCCCCCCGCGTGGCAGCTACGCGGGTAACCGGATCGGAGCGCCGAGAATTATCGCTCGAAAATTCCAACGTTGCGCCGTTCAAGATCGGGGTAAACGGCGACGTGAGTTCTGCGGGTGCGGGCTGCATGGTCGCCAATTTCTGGCGACACTCGACAACCCGCGAGCGTGCACGGCCTTCGACCCAGCTCAAATCCTCAAGCGCCTTTGTCGCCGCACGTCTCTCACCTTGCAAGATGGACAGATTCCCGAAAACCTTGCTGTGCTCGCTCTCCGCCTCGCGTTGCTCTTGCATGAATGTTTCAAGATCGGCCTGCCACACTTTAAAAGACTTGTCACCATAGCGTTGCGTGGTGCCGAAATTCTGTTGCATCTTCTCTGGCGTGTTCCGCCGGTGCATATCTAGCTGTGACGCCGCGCCAGCCTTGCGATTGCTGGCTTGCAGTGCTAGGCGCGTCTGTTCTTCCACTTCCCTGTTTTTGGCGTCAAGAATGGCCTGGGCCTCAACACATTTCGCATATAGCTCACCGTGGGTGGCCTCAGCTTGCGCCAGTTCCGCCGCTGCCAAGGCCCGCTCTTTGTCGGTCAGCAATGCTTTGTCTGCTTCAATCTCTGTGCGCAATACGATCAAATCGACGGGCGCGGGCTGTGCGGCCTGTGTTGGCTCCGAAGGCTCCGGTATCTCCGGCTGCGCCTCTTGCGTGGGTTCCGTGCTTTCTGCGGTGATGGTGCTCTGATCGTCCATGTCAGTTTTCTCCTGTTTGGTACGGTTGATTAGTTCGTTTTCGTTTCGCGTGATAACTCCCACGCGACTGTGAGCAGACTGCTAGACCCTGACGGCAACGCGGGCAATTCCGCAAGTCGATTTAGTTCAGCATCAACGGCGGACGGCGGGCACGGTTCGCCCTGCATCCGGTGATATTGCCGATTGAAGCATTGAAGTACCATGCTCAGTTCATCGCTTGTAAAAACCTTTTGCTCCAGCGAGCGCACGCGCTTATCTAAATCAGAAATTCTCATAGTTTCCCCTTTGCGCCAGATTCCTCCAGCGCCGTGATGCGTTCGGTTAGGTCTTCTAGTTCCACGCCCTTAATCAGCAGATCCAAAATCCGGCTCGCTGCGCTTATTGCCACTGCCGGAGGAGAAGCCTTATCCTTGACGGCGATATGCAATCGCACGCCCGCATCGAAACCAGCAGATCGCAACCGATTGATCGCGCCAGATAACATCTCTCGCTTGGCGTCCGCGTATTGCTTTTTGAATTGCTCATGCTGCATCCATCGCAGTAAAGTGCGCTTGGATACTTTGCACTGCGCTGCGGCCTCTACAATCGTGCGACAGGTTAGCAGGGCCGCAATCGCCGCTTCCATCTGCCGTGTCTTGCCGGTTTGTACATTGCGACTGCGCTCAGTCACTTGCTCTCACCTCTTGGCGTCTTTCCGGCCCGCATCAGCGCCTCTACATCGACCAGTTGGCTGAAATGCTGACTCCAATAAACCCGCGCCTGGCGTCCATGCAGCGAGATAATCGTTCCTTCAACCTCTGGCGAGTCGATGCGGATTACGCGATTGCCAACTTTCACAATTCCCCCTTTGCCGGAACATCGGCCAGCGTGAGCGAGTCCGGGCGGTGTCTGCCGATGTAGGACGGGCCAAGATCGGGCCAAAGGACGGCTAGCCTGCCCCGCTCGACTCTCACAACCCGCCCCGGATGACCAAACGGCGCACCCCGTAAAAAGACGTGCTCTCCTATGCCGAAGCCGTCAGCGGCGCGTCCTGGCGCATCCTCATGCGCCGCAGTAGGCATCTGGGCGGCCTGGGGAGCCGCAATGGGCATCCGGGCGTCAAAGTCGAGTTGGGCTTGCTCAAGCATCCTCATCCTCAAACCAGCTCTCGGTTTCTGCCGCTATTGCCCGCGCTCGCTCAAAATCCCCGGCGTCGATTGCCTCTTCAAAGTGTTCCTCTGGCACAGTCGCGAGCTTCTGCCACTCGGAAGATTGCCTGTAGCTGATGCCCAAATCGGAAAGAGTCTCAACCCCTTCATTTTTGGTAGGGGTTGGCAGGTTCATCGTTTCCCCCTCACTTTGCTAACATGGTGATGACTTGCAGCCTGCATACCTTCAACTATTGTCGAACTAACACTATCCATGTCATTGATTCTACGAATATTGTAATTCTCTCCAAACGTGCGGCCAACTGATACACTATCAGCGAAGCGTGGAAAAGGCTGCTTTTCCAGGGAGTCAAGGCGGATCATCGTGCTGCCCTCCAGGTACGCTTTTGGGTGGCAGGTTCGGGCGGCAGTGGCGGATTCTGGAATCGTTCATGGGCCTCCACGTCCGCCTTCAACATCAGGCCGTACACCAGGCCGTCTGTAGTCACAGCAAAGCTCTCTGTCTGTAGCGCCGCTACAAAGGCCCGCCGTGACTCCGGCACAGCCCGCCCGTGGTCAGCGCACCAGCGGGCAAGGGAA
>JBAVYF010000630.1:0-6653 GCA_049698655.1 Occallatibacter sp.
CAGCAGCACCGCGTATGGCTCTTATACGGCCACCGCTCAACTAGAGTCCGGTTGCTCCGAGGGCGCCTTGGAAACCAGCGGTACGGTGCAATCCAGGCTTACCAGTTACTTCAAGTCTGCCTGCGTCTACACAGGGCTATCAGGCAACTTCTCTATAAGACGCGGCCGTAACGCGAATCCCCTCAGCGTAGGGCGTTCCCGCGAAGCTAAACGTTCGTGCGAATTTGGACGAATCAAATAGATACGGCGAATCGTTCTGGTAGAGCATTTCATACACTTCGCCAACCATCGGATTGAACCATCCGAAAATACGAACCATCGGTCTATTGAGCAACCGGTATTTCGGCGGGACACTCATTTCCGTTGCGGCGCAGGTTATGAACTCTTTCCCGGCCGGCGGATTCGGCGTGGTGGGCAGATGCCAGGTCTGATTCCACGAGGATTCACTCTCGGCCAGCGTAACGAGGGCCTGCGCGGCGTCCACCGTGTAGGTGTAGGAGTGCGGCAGGGAATCGCTGGCGAGACACATTGCCTTCTGCTTCTTGTGGAGGGGCTCGAAGACCAGAATATTGGGTATTCCATTGCCGGCGTGCGGTCCGTAGAAATCGGCCGCGCGCGCAATCATCGCAGTCAGGCCGCCAGCTTTCCACTCATTCATGAGAGAGACGGCGATTTTGGCGCGGACTTCTCCCTTTCTGCTGCACGGGTGGAACGGCGTCTCCTCGGTCATCGCGCCGCTGACTTTTCCGTACATGTAGACATTGTCGAAGAAGATAAGCTTTGCGCCCGCGCGCTTGCAGGCCTCGATGGTGTTGGCCATGATAAGAGGCCACGTTGCTGCCCAGAGTTTGTGATCATATTTCAGGCCGGCGAGAAGATACACCACACTGGAGCCTGCCACCGCTCGCATGGTCTGCTCTTTGTCGGAGAGGTCCGCGGATACGATCTCCGCGGTGCCTTGCATCGGGTTGGGGTGGCGGCCGACAAGCCTGAACGGCTGCTTGCTCTCCACGAGCAGTTTGGACAGCTCATTGCTGATGACGCCGCCCGCGCCAAGAATCGTAATCATAGCAAGAGCTTCTTCTATCCTGAATCCTCGTGTCCGAGCAATGTGATACACCGCAAGATTGCACTAATTATCAGAGCGGAGCGAATTCTCGTTGCCCCGAGATGCCGAAGTCATTTTTCGCGAGTACTGGTATCACTAAAACGCATTGATGGCCGTGGTGAATTGCAGCACTTTTCCCGTTCCCTCGGTGACAGCGCCCATGGTGTAATTGCCGGTTGAAGCGTCGTCGGGAGCTTCCGGCTCCCAATAGATGACTCCTAGCCCCATATTGTTGGGCACGGCATTGACGGCCTGGATGGCGGCCTGCACATCATTGTAGCTTCCCGTTGCATCGCTGTAGAGGTGGCCAATCTCGCAGATCATGATCGGCTTGTTGTAGCGGGCGGCCAGAGTCTTCAGGTTGGCGGCAACCGTGGTGATGTTTGATGGGCCGTCGTAATAGGAGCCACCAATGATGTCGAACTTTCCGCCGGCGGCCGTCAGTGCGTCAAAGAACCACTCAAAGTCGCTGAGATTGCTGATACTGGCAATGTGGATGACGACCTGTGTGGTGGGGCTGACTGTCTTCACGGCGCTATAGCCGCTGTTGATGAGGCCGGTGATCTGGGTGAAGTTGTTGCCGTTTGGGGTTGTGGCGCCAACTGAGCCAACGGGCCAGAGCATTCCGGAGTTGATTTCGTTGCCCACCTGCACATAGGCCGGATAGATGCCGTCGGCCGCCAGCGCGCTCATGAAGCCATAGGTATAGTTGTAGACGCTGGTTTGCAGTTGCGAATAGGTTTCGGTAGACCAGGCGGCAGGAGTGGTTTGATGGCCGGGATCGGCCCAGGTATCACTGTAATGGAAGTCGATCACGATCTTGAAGCCCATCGAATTGGCGAGCACGGCCAGAGCGATGCTGCCTGCCTGATCGTTGTCGCCTACTCCCAGGACGCCGGAGGTGATGGTGGGATTCACGAAAGTGCGAATGCGGATGGTGTTCACGCCATGATTCTTGAGAATCTGCAGCGCGCTCATGGAAGCGCCCGACGAATCAACGTAGGTGTAGCCCATGCTCTCTAACTGGGTTAACCATCCGACATCGGCTCCATTGACGATGGATCCTGTCGAGGGGGGAACTACGGGGGTCGTCGGGCTGGGCGCAGAAGAACTTCCGCAACTGTTGAGGTGGATTGCCAGGAAGGCCAGGATGAAAACGAGAATGGAGCGGAGTTTGCGCACGATTGGCATGGCGGGATTCTCAACTGCATCTCCATGCTAGGGGCGGGGATGCGCGCTTGCATCCGACGAAAGTTGGAGTACGACCAGTTATTGGGCGGGCTACCTGGAGGTTCTCATCGTCCCGAGCTGCCAAAGCCCTTTTCCGCGCGGGCGGACACTTCCAGTGTTTCAACCTCTTGGACCAGACCCGTCAGGACCGGGATTGGAATCATCTGGGCAATTTTTTCGCCGGCGGAGAGCTGGACGGGGGTGTCGGTGAGGTTAGACATCAGGATGAGAATTTCGCCGCGGTAGCCGGAGTCGATGACGCCGGCGGTGGTGGCGATGCCGCGCGCGGCCATGGAGGAGCGGTCGCGCACCAGCAATCCCAGCGGCACGCCGGTGGCGGGGTGGCGGGCCTCGACGCAGATGCCTGTCCGCACCTTGACCGTAGCCCGTGGAGCGAGCGTAACGCCTTCCAGCGCAAAGAGGTCATAGCCCAAGTCCTCGCCCGGATGGGCGACGACGGGGACGCGGGCGCCGGCTTCTAACAGTTTCACTCGCAGCATGGATTGATGGTAGCAGCGGAGACGGCGGGACTAGCGTTGTTAGCGGGGTTGGCCGACGCCGCAAAAATGGCCAGCCCCGGCAGGGAAGCTCTCCCGGCCGGGGCTGTCGTTGGTGCTGCAATCATTCGGCAAAAGGACCTGTAAGCCGAATTCTGTCGTGTGCGGTCATTCCTCTAGGCGCCGCGTTGCCGCGGACGCTCATCAGCGACCTACCCGGAGGTTTCGGCAATAGCTTGAGCCGCCTGGGCGCATCGGGCCGATGCGCAACTCCGCCTGGCTCTTGGCGAAGCTTCCCTCCCTATTTGGTCTTGCTCCGTGTGGGGTTTACCCTGCCCCCGGCGTTACCGCCGGAGCGGTGCGCTCTTACCGCACCATTTCACCCTTACCCCGGCACCAAAGCCGCAAGCGACTTCGGGGTCGCCCTCCCGAAAGAGGGGTAGCCGAGGCGGTATCTTTTCTGTGGCACTGGCCGTCCACGAGCCTTGAAGCCCGCGTCCCGGACGTTATCCGGCACACTGCCCTGCGGAGTTCGGACTTTCCTCTCCCGGCTGCCCGGTTTCCCGAGCCTCCGGCAGCGACCGCCCGGTCCTCCTGCCAAGGTCTAGTGTACCGCAGTAAGATTTTCCGTGAAGTGTTTTCGCTTCGAACCAGAGGGATTGGCATGAAATCAGGGAAGATGCAGGCGGCGGAGGGGATTCGCACCTTCGCGGAGTTGAGGAAGCGGTCGCGTGAGGTTGGGCCGAAGCGGGTGGGTGTGGTTCTGGCCGATGATGAGGTTGCGTTGACGGCTGCCGCGGATGCCCTGCGCATCGGGATTGCATTGCCGGTGCTGATCGGCGACGCGCAACGGATTCGATCGCGGGCCGATGCACTGGGATTGGCGGAGCTGGCAGCCAAAGCTGAGTTTGTCTCCGCAACGGAGGATGCCGCGGAGATTGCGGTGAAGATGGCGCGCGAGGGCAGCATCGACATCCTGATGAAGGGCCACTTGCGCACAGATCAGTTGCTGCACCCGGTGTTGGACAAGGAAACGGGACTTCGCACGGGGCGATTGCTCAGTGACATTGCATTCTTTGAGCAGCGCGGCGCGGGCGGGCCCAGGTTGACGGGGATCACGGATGGCGGGCTGAATCCCGCCCCGACGCTCGCGCAGAAGAAGCAGATCGTTCTGAACGCCATCGAGATGCTGCACTGCCTGGGATTTCGTCGTCCGAAGATAGCGGTGGTGAGTGCGACGGAGATGGTGACCGAAGCGATGGCTTCGACGATGGATGCGAAGGCGCTGACGGAGATGGGCGCGGCGGGCGAGTTTGGAGAGGCCGATGTCTTCGGTCCGCTGGCGCTCGACAACGCTCTGTTGGAGTGGGCCGCGAAGGTTAAGGGCATCAGAAATCCGGTGGCGGGACACGCCGATTGCCTTCTCGTTCCCACGGTTGAGGCAGGCAATCTGCTGGCAAAGTCGATCATCTTTCTGGCCGGTTGGGAGTTCGGCCATGTCGTGGTGGGCGCGAAGGCTCCGATTCTGATTCCGTCACGGGTCGAAAGCGCGCAGGACAAGGTCAACGCGATGGCTCTGGGGGTGCTGTATGCAAGCAGGTGAATGGATAGTTCTGGCCATCAATCCCGGTTCTACTTCGACGAAGATTGCCGTCTATGCCAACGACCGGGTCGAGCTGGTGCGCAACCTGAGCCACTCGGACAGCGAGATGGAGCCATTTCGCGGACGCCCCATTCTCGATCAACTAGAGTTTCGCCAGTCGCGCATTGAGCTGGAGTTGAGCAATGCGGGCTATCCGCTGGAGCAGTTACAGGCCGTCGTCGGGCGCGGCGGATTGATGCGTCCGGTGGCCAGCGGCGCTTACCAGGTCAATGAGGCGATGCTCGAGGATCTGCGCTCGACGCGCTACGGGGAGCACGCCTCCAATCTGGGCGCGTTCCTGGCGCAGGCGATGGCCCGCAAGGCGGGAGCGGAGGCGTTCATCGTCGATCCCGTGAGCGTGGATGAATTCATTGAGCCTGCGCGTGTCTCCGGCTCGGCGCTGGCAGGCCGCCCTTGCATGTCGCACGCCCTCAACACCAAGGCCGTGGCCAAACGCTATGCGCGCGAGCGGGGACGGACATACCCGGAGTTGCGGCTGGTGGTGGCGCATCTGGGCAGCGGCATTTCAGTCTCCGCGCACGAGGGCGGCAAGATGATCGACGTCAACAACGCCGGGCAAGAAGGCACCTTCTCGATGGAGCGCGCCGGCGGCTTGCAGACGCAGAAGGTGATCCAGCTTTGTTTCAGCGGCAAGTACACCGAGCCGCAGTTATGGAACCTGATGAGCCGCGAGGGGGGAGTCTACTCCTATCTCGGCACCAAGGATTTGCGAGAAGTTGAGCGGAGAATCGCGGCTGGAGACGGCCAGGCCGCGCTGATCTTCGATGCCATGGTCTACCAGACCGCCAAAGACATCGGGGCGATGGCGACGGTGCTCAACGGCCGCGTGGATGCCGTGTTGCTGACCGGCGGGATGGCCCATTCGCAGAAGCTTGTCCAGCAGCTATGCGCGGCGATTCAGTGGATTGCGCCCGTGACCGTCTATCCGGGAGAAGACGAGTTGCAGGCGCTGGCGGAGGGCGCATTGCGCGTGCTGCGCGGCGAGGAGCAGGCGCGGGAACTGAAGCAAGGCTGAATGATATGAATCGAAAAACGAGGTTTAGTGGTTTTTTTACGGCGAAAGGCAGTTAGTTCTCCGTATAATGGAGGCCGGCTCTCAGTCTGATTTCCAGAAATCAACTCAATTCAAGGAGAACCCGATGAAGTTAGCCTCCACAATGAAGATCGCTGTCATGATCGCGCGCCTGCTGCTGGGCGCGGTGTTTGTCGTCTTCGGCATGAACGTGTATTTCAATTTCCTTCACATGGGCCCGATGCCCACGGGGCCTGCCGAGCAGTTTTTAGGAGCGATGGCAAGCACTCACTACGTGTATGTTATCGCCGTGTTTCAGGTAGTTCCCGGGCTGTTTCTGCTCTTCAACCGGTATGTGGTGCTGGGACTGGCGCTGCTGGCTCCGGTCGTCTTCAACATCCTGGTGTTCCATATACTGATGGCTCCCAGAGGTGCGCTGCTGGCTGTTATCGTGGCACTGCTGTGGATGCTTGTGTTTCACCGGCACCGCTCAGCTTTCAGAGGTTTGCTTCAGAAGCGCGATGCGGACTGAGAGCGGCACACCCGCCTCGCTACAATCAAGAGGACGATGATTCAGTACCTCTATCTCGGGCGGGTAGACTACGACGAAGGGCTGAGGTTGCAGGCGGAGATGGCCGGGCTGGTTGCGCGGGGGCGCGCCCAGAATGTGCTGCTGCTGCTGGAGCATCCGCGGGTGCTGACGCTGGGGCGTAACGCCAACCGGGCGAACATTTTGGCGTCGGACGAGCAGTTGGCGCGGCGCGGCGTTACTGTTCACGAGATCAACCGCGGCGGCGACGTGACCTATCACGGGCCGGGGCAGTTGGTGGGTTACTCCATCTTCGACCTGCGCACCCTGCACGGCCCGAGCGGCGGCCGGATGGGGCCGGTGGACTTTGTGCGCGGAATGGAAGAGGCGCTGATTCGGCTGTGCGGAGGGTTTGGGGTGCGGGCCGGGCGGATTTGCGGTCTGACGGGAGTTTGGTGCGGGGGTCCTGCGGACGGCAGCCCTTTGGACGAGAGCCGCGGAGCAAGGCAGGAGCGCAAGATCGGCGCCATCGGCATACACGTCGCGCGCGGCATCACCTCGCACGGCTTCGCCTTCAACGTCACCACCGACCTCAGCGACTTTGGATTGATCGT
>JBAVYF010000631.1:0-9809 GCA_049698655.1 Occallatibacter sp.
CTCTGCGCCTCTGGTGCCGCTTCCTTGATTCCCGCCTGCGCGTTCATCTGCTGCTTGCCAGAGCTATCCTCGTCCTTGAATGAGATTTGCTCGCTCGGAGGTTTCATCTGCTGTTGAGCCTGGGCCGCTGCCTGCGCCTGGGCCGCCATCATCTGATCGTGGACCGCTTTGTGCATCCTCACGTTTTGGATACCGAGTGCAGCGCGTTTCAAGGCTTCTTCGGGTGCTTCCCCATCTTCCGGTTGAGCTACATTCATCCTCAACCAGCAATCCTCGCTCGATAGGTATTCTTGGCACTTTGCTGACTCCCACTTGTGATAATCGTCTTGCTCTGGCATTATTGACGGCTGCGGCTGTGGAGGAGCATACGGCGGGGCTGGTAAACCCTGCTGCTCAGCCTGTAACGCCTGCTCCGCGTGTTGAACCGCATATTGAGCAATTTCCTCTGGCGCCGGAATGTTTGGCGGTTCCTGCAAAAGCAGTTCAAGCTCTCTCGCCTGCTTCTTGTACGCGATTGCCGGGATGAACACCAAGTCCTGATTGCCATTGAGTTCGATGAACTCCTCCCAGTTGTCCGGTGACTCGAAAAGAGCTTGCCCAACCGGAGAAGCAGCGGCCATCTTGACGAGGTCGGTAAGATTCGCCCGCTTCGCCGCCGTAGTCTCTGGGAAAGATGAATCGGACACATGGGAATGGAACTTGCCCTTTTTCAGCCGCTCCATCTTCACGGTGATCTTCGCCCCATCCTTACCAACGACTGCTATCTCCGTTCCATGGTCAGGATTCTTGGATGCCAGTCGCGCCGCCTTTTCTGCAATCCCCGCGAATAGAATCTGCAAATATCCCCACGATGGGCCGAGCATCCCCATTGCCTGAGAACGCTCCATTGCTGTCTTTGCTGCTGGGTCGCCAGACTTAGATTCCCCTTGAAGGACAGGCATCGATCCTGAAATATCCTGCGATACTGGCCCACGAAGCTCTTCAATCGCCTCATCGAATCCCTCTGGAGGCGCCGCGGGAGGTTCGCGGTAAACTATCTGCTTCCCGATCTCCTGGTCTGGCGGTCCCTCTTTTAAAAGAATGTAGTCATTTGGCCGTGATCGCTGATTTGAGATAGCCTGATAATCTTCGTCGCTGCCCCGGAAATACGTTACACTCCAGCCGGTTTCGTAATTCTCCCTTTTGGCATTCATGTAGTCGTTGTAGGCGTCTTGGACAACCTTCATCGGCTCCATCAGCGCCCCGCCAGTCATGCCATCGCGCTCCATCGGGAACACAATATCAATCGCATCGTCAGGACACTCATTCCAGCTCTCTGAGTATGACTTTCCTACATACTTGACATGGCAACCATCGGGGAACAGTTGCAGGAACTTGTCGCGGTAAGTGAACTCCTTGCCATCATCGCGCACGTCTTTTTCATCAGCGCCAGGATAAGCAGAGTCGAACGTCTTGTCTTGGAACACTTCGGGGCGAAGGAAACCATTCAACTCGGTCGTAATGTAATTCAGCGCCAGACCGGTAAGGAAAAATCCCTTTTTCGCTTGCTTGACTCCGATTCGCGCAAAGCGATTCCAGTCCGATTCGCCAATGGACGGCTCTCCGGCCGTAATCTTCGAGCGAATCCACTCATTCTGTGCTTTGAGTGTAAGAACATTCTTATCGTCAAATAGGAAGCAGTACGGCGCGTCGGACCAGCACTTGCAGACGATGGGAACCTTGGACTCCATTGTTCCGTATATGTCTGCCGTCTCCATTGATCGCGGCTCATCCTCATCATTCAAGCCAAACCGCGCCTTGGATTTCAGCGTGTGCGTCCATGCGATTGTCCGGCCCGACATTCCCATCATGTAAGAGACGCGCTTTTGAATCCTCTTTACCGCGCCGCCTTTTTCCGACTGGTCGAATATCTCCCAGAACCCTTCGGCGGTCTCAGATGCTTCAATGGACTCGGAATCCTGCTTATCCGCCGCGAACCCAATGCCGGGAGGATTCTGCGTGAGCACTGCATCGAGCGAACGCCAACGCGCACGGAAAATGTTGTAATCGCCCATGAACATTGGGCATTGAACATTCTGTCCATTGCCGATGTCAACATATCCTCCAGCCGTACCAACCTGGTAAACACCTGTTGACCAGTTGGGGTAGACGTGCTGGATTCCGTCGTAGTAGAAGCGCATGATGCGGTCGAGCAGCACTTCAATGCGCCGGTCATACATCTCTTGATCTTGGAGTTTCTTTACAATGCCTTCTAGCTTGTCAGTCAAGTCTTGAGGCATATCCCGGTTATTCTCGCCGTAGGTTGGCGGATCATCGGGCTGCGGAACCGAGTCCAGGCCGATTTCGTCCGCTTCAAGTCCATCCGGGAGTAGGACGTTAGTTGCCATCAATTCCGCTGTGCGGCCTCCATTGCCAAGTTCACCACATCCTCACGCGCTAGAATCGCCGCCATTGCCCTTGCAACCACGTCACAGCACGGTTTCCCGTCGGTAATCATGCTTAGGCAGTACGGGCATTGAATCAGGCAGTCCTTGGGAGACAACCGCGCTTCCCGCATCTGCTTCCACACGTAATCGAGCTTCTGCTGTCCGGTCATGCACTGGCAGCACGGCCCTTGCGTAAGCGGGTTCCACATATGCTGGACACAGTATGCGCCGTTGTGGTTCATCGCTGCGCCTCACATTCTCTCAACTCATCCATGTATACAGCATCGTGAGGCATCCCCTCTTCGAGTATCGGACAACCGTTTGCATAGGACTTCCGCGCCTCCGGTTGCTGGTAGATGCGGTCAAAGTTCTCGCGGTACTCAGGCGTGGAAGGATGTGATTGAATCTCAGCCATGATAGAGCTTTCCCCGCGCCTTGGACTTGATGCGCTCAGCTTCTGATTCTGAAATGTTGCCAGCGTGTTCGCTACGGGTTGCGCCGGAGATTGCTAGACGAGCGTGTGTGGCGTCGTTGACCGGGAAGCTGCGCCCAGGGCCAGCAAAGGAACTCTTTGGCATCTTCTTGCGGTCTGCTGCATAGAGTTTGCTCATCGCGGGTACAGTTTCCCCTTTCGATCAGGCTTGCCCTTCTCAGAGCCGGTTGCAAAGTCATGAAGCTGTTGGTGGGACATCTTGAGCAGCCCCCGGTTTCTCGAATAGAGTTTGCCAGGGGCGTGCTCCGCGATTTGCATGGCGGTTTGTTGCGCCTTCGATACTGACGGCATCGCTCACCGCCTTACTGCAAGGTTTCAATATGCAGATCGGTTACGTTTGCCGCCGAACTTGCCTGAGCCGTGCTGAGATACGTTACGAACAACTGAACTGGCTCAAATAGCCCAAGGGAGCCAACCGCAGCCGTTCCAGAATCAGGTTGGAACACGCCGGTAATGCCCGTACCCCACCATCCGGCCCATCCATCCGGCATAAGCGTTCCGGCTGCTGTGGCCGAGGCTGCGTTGGTAGTCAGCACGCACTCAAAGGTGCCGTTGACCGTGGTGACAGCCAGAGTTGTGCCGACGGAAAGCATAGTGCAGAGGGTGGCCGGGATACCCGCCGCGCCATAATTAGAGCCCTGTGAACCTAAATTGACGAGGATTTCAGGTGTCACTCCTGAAGTCACAGTGGAAGTGTACTTGCCCTTCACCCTGATTGTCCTACCCAATACATTCAAGTAACCCGGCGGCAGAGGAACAGTCGCCAGAACTGCACGATTTCCGGAGGCGGTTGTGGCTGCATTAGCCGAGAATGGCGTGTAGTTTGTCTCGAAAGAAAGGGCGGTCGCCGTGGGCTGATAGGTAAACAAACTGTGCGCGTTAAATACCGGGTTCCAGACGTTTGTCGTGGCTTCTGACGAAACCGGAATCAGCATATTGGTTGCAGCATAGATCGTGTTGAATGTGGCCGCTCCCGAACCCGCCTGGCCGTAATTCGCGTTGGGAAGGGCGCAGGCCGGTGTTACCGTCTCAATCGTGGTCAACGTGCAAACACCATTTGCCGCTCCAGTCGCAGTAGTGGTGACTGGAAGTTCGTATTGCAGCAGATTAGCTGTGGTCCCTGCAAAAACCAGCCAGCCTACAGCGCCGGCAGACGCGGCGGGTTGAGCAATGGTGACAGGCATGGAGACCGTGAGATTGCTTCCAACCTGATAGCCGGTTCCACCAACACTGATATTGCCCAGAATGTCAACATATGCAATTGAGAAGTACGGTTGAGAAGCAGTCCAGGTGCAGGTTGATCCGCCGTATCCGGCAGTGCAAACGGCGGGCTGAGTGATGTTCGCGGCAATCAGTGTGGCGGGAGTAGCCAGCGCCGTTGTTGCGCTCGGCTGTGCGGAGAAATATCGAAAGCCGCTCGTGCCGGACGTATCTTCAATAAAAACATTGGGATACGGAGTGGTGATGCCTTGAATTTCCGCCAGTGTGCCGCCAGCCGCATACCACTTTTCCCCAAGCTCGATCACATTACCCATGCTGGGAGTGTATTCAGCGAAATTCAATGCCTCTACTAGCCCTTGATCGCCTGACCGGACAATATCACCCGCCCCATGCGAATAACTGAAGGACGCGGTAATTGAGCATTGCTGGTAGCTGTTCGCCTGCCCAGTTGTGCAAGATGCCGAACTCGGAGTGACAACCTCATAGGTCGCGCCGGAGCCGATGGCAATCGATGGAAGAAGAGCATATGAGAACGGGTAGAACACATAACCCTGACCCGCGCTTGATGCCTTACCGAAATCCAGTGTGACGGCGTACGATGTTCCGCCAGTTCCGCCGCCCGCCCCAACTACCAGCGCGGCTCCCTGGCCCTGTGCGCCATAAGCGAAGCTCAGTGTGTCGAGACGGCCACCAAAACTTGTGGGTCCAACAGGACTTTGCGCTGCGACGGGCAATGAAGCCAGAAGCAACGCGCCGATAATCAAAAGTGTCTTTTTCACGTCATTCTCCTTGGGCGTTCTGCCCGGTTACATTCCGCCCAGTGCTGGGCCTTCCTCGTTCTCTTCTTCACCATGCTGATGCTGCGGCTCCTCAGACTCTTCGCCAAAGAACTTGTCCAAGGCGCCTTTGGCTTCATCGGCGGTATTGTGTTCGCCATGATCCTCGTGTTTCCCCGCCTCGTCAATCGAGTGGGAGTGGGCCGAAATGCCATCGTGGTGGAAGATGTGGTGCTTGTCGCCGTCCGTTACCTTGTGGCCAAGGTGGGCAAGCATATGCAGATGGTCAGGATGCTCTTCGCGAGTTCCGTCGGGATGTTCCGTGTGGAAAGTCCCATCGCCGTGGTCATGGACGTTGTGAATCTGTTCGCTGCCGCCGTCGCTCTTCTCTTGCTCTTCAGTCGATTCGTGCGGTTTGGTTTCGCTATGCGGCTTGGGAATGTAAGAGCTATTCCGCTCCCCGCCGCGCATCTTGCCGAGTCCGTCAAAGCCGTCTCGCGCCATTATTTTGCCTCACTTTCGGTCGATTCCGGTAATGATTCCACGTTCACTCCGTCTGCCGGGGTTGGCTCTTTCGGCGCTACCGGTTCGTAATTCTCGGCGAGAAGCGCCTCAAACCGGGCCACCAAGTGCGGGTCACGGGGCAGAATCAACTCATCCTGCAAGAGTTGTGCGAATTTGCTCGATGTCATTCTGTGCTCCAATCTCAGGTTGCAACCCAAACGCCGCCTCTGTCAACCGGCGCACATCCGCCGAAGACTTGGCCTTGATGGTTGAATTGTCTATCTTTTCTGGGGGTTGTGTCAAAGGAATCTTGCGGAGACGCTGGATTTCGGCCTCAAGCGTGGAATTACAGGAGGTTTCTTCACTCAGAGTTTTAAGCGCAAAATCACGTGCTTCTTTCAGTGCCTTAATCTTGCGTTTATCGTCCTGTACGCAAATGACCAGAATCGCAACCACCACCAAAAGAACGAATATCACTGCCGCGCTGCCCATGCTGACCCCTTCCTCGGATTGTTGTCCTGCTTCCATTTTGCCATAAGCACACTCTTTGCCGTCATGTCCGCCTTGGGACTCAAGCTCTGATAATACTCCTGCTGCCTCACTTGCAACGGTTTGGAGGCCGGCCGGCCAAAGATTGCATACAGCCCATACCCGGAACCTTGCAGCGGAGAATCCGAGCCGTCGCTCGAACCTTCGATCTGTTCCACCTTCACCGGATCTGACTTCACCAGCGGAATTACCCGGCGCAACTGCTTGCACTTGTCGCTCACCATCCAGCCTGGATACTCCAA
The DNA here is from genome assembly GCA_049698655.1 of Occallatibacter sp. Classification (GTDB taxonomy): domain Bacteria; phylum Acidobacteriota; class Terriglobia; order Terriglobales; family Acidobacteriaceae; genus Telmatobacter. The sequence goes on from JBAVYF010000631.1 coordinate 6,212, forward strand.
CGGGTGCCCACTTGCATCCTCTCCGTACCTGATCCGCTTGGCAAGCAATTCCCGCATCAGCGTATCGCGTCCCAGCTTATCTCTTGTGCTCGGCAGCGGTATTGGGATGCCCTCGCGCCGTAGAATCGGCGTCATGCGCTGATTCACAGACCGCATGTCCGCGCCCATGGTCGCTGTTGCCTTACTGTATTCCGCATCGAAAGAATGTGTGAAGTTGATGAATTGCGGAATCTCCATCTTGCCGTGTTCATTCTCTTCAATCGCCCACTCCGCAATGTGCTCCGCCAAGTCTTCCGGCTGCTCGTGTTGGGTGTAAAGCTCATCGTATGTGTAGACTTCCCCGTTCGGACCCATGCAGTGCTTGTAGTAGCTGGCCGGGTGCTCATACCCCCAGTTGCCTGAAATCCAGCGTCGATACCAGTCTGGAAACCGCACACTGCCATCCTTGAAAACGTGGATATTCTCATCCCATACTCCCCGGAAGTATCCGCCAGCCGCTCCCCAAATGCCAAACTTGAGCGCATCGCGCACATCTGCCGGGTACGCCTCAAGATTCTTGAGGAACATCGGATCGTTGGCGAAGATCGGGTTGTCTAGGTACGTTGCCGGGAAATAGTCGTAATCGTCGGGGTCAAACGCTGCCTTTTGGCTGTCGTCCATCCCCCCGCAGGGAATACCCTTGACGAACAAATCCTCTACCCACATCGCGCCGATACCGATGGGATTCCCTGCCCCATACTTGCGAGGCTTATCGCTCACTGGGCAACGATTCCATGCCGCAACACTGCTCCATTGCATGAAAGTGAACTCGCAAAGCTCATCGTAACCCATGTGGAACCATTGCCCCTGCCAACCCCATACATCATGCTCATACTGCATTGACCCAAACTTGGTCGTAGCGCCATTGAGCCATGTGACCTGGTTCTTTCCCTCGTTGTACTGCCGGTAAAGCTCTTTGGGAAACGACTCGCGGAACCTGGTAATAACCGTGGCTTCGAGCATGGGGAATGTGCGCCGGAACAGGATCGTGTGAACTTTTTGCCCGTCCTCGTTGCTGAACTCGTTGCACGCCTGGAACTGCTCCATGAGCATCCCCATTGTCTTGCCGGGGCCTGCGGCGCCGCCCATGAACCCGTATGGTGCCGCTGAAGCATGAAAGCGGCACTGGAACGGATATGGATCGTATATCTTGCGCGTGTCGATGATGAAGCGGTCAGCGCCGGTCAGCATAGCCTATCCGTGGTAGATGACGAGTGAGCCGGTCGTGGGAGCCGTGGCAAACAGGCCGCGAATCCATGGCACGGCGCATGAGATCGTAGCAAGCGCACCGGCTGCGATAGAGGAGCCTAGCGAAGCCCATGCGACTCCAGTAGCCACCGCCGGATCAACCGGGGCAGCTTGCATCTGTACTGCCTGGTTGGTGCCGTTGAAAACCGTGCAATAGGTCGCCGTATCACCTGGCGCTGGCGCAATGGCCACCTGTTCCGTGGCAAGAACGCCCGTATCAACTGCCGCGTTGTTGACCAGGGCATACTGGTCGCCGGTATGGAGTGATGGTTTGGGAGATGCTGCTACGGTGTTGTAGGATGGCATGGGTCACCTCACTTGTGAGTGTACATCTTTATGCCTCCGGTGGTGTCTGTGATGCACGATCACCAGCACTGCCCCAATGACTACCGCTGCGGGAATCGTGGCGCATAAAGCAGGCTGCTGCGACGGCTGAGGAACAGGTCTGGCTGGAACACGAGGCTCCGGGCCAATGGGATGCTGTGCTGAAAGGCTTGCAGATAGCAAGCATACAAGCAGCAGTAGAACGAATCGCCTAATCATGGGTACATCCTTCTGCAGGTTGTGCACCAATAGCCGTCGGCACGTTGGAATCCGCTGTGGCCAGTCTGAGTGCATTTGGCGGGAGCGGCTGGACTCGAACCAGCGGGTTCGGCTTTGGAGACCGACAGTGTAGCCGCTACGCTTACGCTCCCACTATCCCACTTGCGAGACCGGCAATCCCGGTTAGGGCATCGCGCAGGCTTTGAGCTGCTATCGGGCATCCACTCCCACCCGCACAGATCACAATGCCACATTTCCCGCGTTACTCTACTCATGGGTACATTGTACCATATATGGGTACATTGCGCCCCTATTTAGGCGGCCTGGGGATGCTCGTGATGATCTGCACTGGGCCGCCCCCGTCGCCTGTAATGGCCGTCTTATCGCCATACTGCTTAGGATTGCGCTTGGCAACGATCCATTTCATTGTATCTACGCGAGTGCGCTGCCAATTCGCCCATCCAGGATCAATCCCATACTTTCCGCGCTCTGGTTCAGCGTTGATTGCGTCCGTAAGTCCTTCAAAATCAGTATCTGCCCTTATTTGTAACGCGCGCGCGTAGCGTTTACCAAACTCTTCGCTATCGTCTTTATGATTCAATATAGAAGCAGCACAAAACCCATTCTTTTCAGCAACTAGCCGCAATGAATCGCCAGATTCGATGCCGTCAATGACAGCATTTTCCAATTCCGGACTCCATTGAATCGCTGCTGGCATATTGTTGCCTCAGAGGGATTATAGCGCGTTTTGACTTGAATAGCACATCGCTAGAATCGCTCATTGTGCAGCCCGCTTCCTGTATCGCGCATTAGTCCTCTTCCGGTTCGTCGCCGTGCATTTCTTGCACCGCTCCGTCCCTGGAACCAAAGGCTTCTTGCTGGAACAGTAGCCGCACCGCCCCTTGGCAACACGTAGCAACTGGTAGGCTCTCTGCCGGGATATGGGTTTGTCGGTCATAGATTTGGTGCGATATTACACTTGTGACTTTTACTCCCCATTGAAGGGGACAACCCCACTCTAAGGGATTCCGGGATGGTTGTCAAGAAAACTCATTTAACTATCCCGGCGTCTTTGCTGTTCGGGGGCGCGGACGAATCTCTGAGTTCTGGATGCATCCCGAATATCGCTCTTCCGAGTCGTGACGCCCATTTAGCGCATCGCCTGTTTAGCGTGTTGCTGAGTCGCCCTCTGGAGGCCGTTTCAACGGCTCGGGGAAGGTAGTGATTCAGTTTCCGCAAAGCTAAGTTGAATTGCACCTCTGGATCAAGATCGTAGAATTCAAGCTTCATTCTATTATCTCCTTTGCAATTAAGAACTTAAAGAATTTGTTCTTAATACTTATGCGGTACTGGTGAAGGTGGGGGAAAGGTGTGGTTAACCCCGGTATTCCGAAGTCAGCCACGACGCTAGGCTATTGCCATTGCGCCCTTCCTCATGCGTGACCGGAGCCAGGCGAGGGGCAGCGTCTCCACTGCGGGCGGGTGTTTGCCGGGGATTGGTTTGACGCCTTAACCACCACAGCGGGCATCCAACAGACTGAACCCGCCGCACTCAGCTTATCCCGAAGGATTTAGGCGACCGGTCCAGATTGCTATCGAGGCTCCCCTGAGCGCACCGCTCTTCCCGCCCCGCCTGCCTTTCGACAGGAATGTCGAGGCGCAGGACTGGCTTTCCCGTGACATACTGCGAATTGTCTGGAAAGTGGTCAATTCCGACCTCGACTGTTGCAATCGTATCCTCAAAGCGGTATTCTGTCAATGCGGGCGG
>JBAVYF010000632.1:0-5314 GCA_049698655.1 Occallatibacter sp.
GGCCACCGACGCCGCCAACCAGGCGGCTGGCTCCATCGCATCCCTCGACAACGCAAACAGCTCCCTGGCCCACTCGGTGCTAACCCTGCAGACCGTCGCCCAGGGCACGCAATCCGCGGCGCAGGCCCCACCCGCTGAAGGCTGGGTACTTCTAGGGAACGCCGACCCCACCCACCAGCAGTGGACGCACTCTACGAAGCCGAAGATTGCCGATGCATCGCCTGCGGTGACCGTTGGCCAGAACGTCACCTTCACCGATAACATCTTTTTGCGCCCCGATAAGGCGCAGAATCAGACATTCAACCAGGCCCAGATTCTGGGAGCCGCCCGCACCGGCAGCACAGCCGTGATCACGGATATTGACTATGTCCCTAACAAGAAGGGGAACGCCCACCTGTGGGTCAAAGTCAAAATGAAAAGCAGTCAGTAAGAGTGGTCGGCGCCCAGGCGTCAGCCCCCGGGCGAGATTACGTGTCTGCGCCTTACTGCGTCGCGGGTGAATTTTCCGCAAACTCACTGGGCGGAACGGTAGCCATCACCTCAACCGCGGCGGGCAGGGCCGCGGGCAGCGGGCCTTCCAGCGCCAGCGCGAGAACTTCGTCCATCTGATCCACAAAGTAAAGCTTCATGGAGTTCTTGATGTTATCAGGCAGCTCGGCGATGTCCTTCTCGTTGGCGCGGGGCAAGATCACTTCGAAGATGCCGGCGCGCAACGCGGCCAGCAGTTTTTCCTTCAATCCGCCGATGGCCAGAACCTTGCCGCGCAGCGTGATTTCCCCGGTCATCGCGATGTCGCGCCGCACGGGAATTTTAGCCAGCGCGCTGGCCATGGCCGTGGCCATGGTGATGCCGGCCGAAGGACCGTCCTTGGGAATCGCACCTTCGGGCACGTGCAAATGTACGTCGATGTTGCGATAGAACTCGCGGCTTAGGCCCAGCGCTTGCGCGCGCCCGCGGATGTAACTCAACGCGGCCTGCGCCGACTCCTGCATCACGTCGCCCAACTGGCCGGTGATGGTGAGCTTGCCCTTGCCGTCCAGCACCTGCACTTCCGTGGTCAAAATGCTGCCGCCCACCTCGGTCCAGGCCAGGCCGGTCACCAGGCCTACTTCGCTCTTTTCATGCACCTCGGAGTCGCGGAACTTGGCCACGCCCAGAAACTCGCCGATATTGGCGGCCGTGAGTTCTTCCTTGTGCTTGGTGCCGCCCTTGACCACGCGGCGGGCCACCTTGCGGCAGACGTTGCCGATCTCCCGCTCCAGATTCCGCACGCCTGCCTCGCGCGTGTAATTGCGGATAATTTCGACAATCGCGTCGTCTTTGAAGACCAGGTTTTTCTCGCTCAGCCCGGTCTGCGCGCGCTGCTTCTTCACCAGATACTGGCGGGCGATCTCCAGCTTTTCCTGCTCCGTGTACCCTTGCAGGCGAAGAACCTCCATGCGATCCTGCAAAGCCGGCGGAACGGTGTGCATCACGTTGGCCGTGGCCACAAACAGCACCTGCGAAAGGTCGTAGTCCACGTCCAGGTAGTGATCCTGGAAGGTGATGTTCTGCTCCGGGTCCAGAACTTCCAGCAGCGCCGAGGCCGGGTCGCCGCGAAAGTCCGAGGCCATCTTGTCCACTTCATCGAGCAGAAAAACGGGGTTCTTCGTTCCGGCCCGCTTCATGTGCTGGATAATCTGGCCGGGCAGCGCGCCGATGTAAGTCCGGCGGTGGCCGCGAATCTCGGCCTCGTCGCGGATGCCGCCCAGCGAAAGCCGCACGAACTTGCGGCCGGTGGCTTTCGCAATCGACATGCCCAGCGAGGTCTTGCCCACACCCGGCGGTCCGGCGAAACAGAGAATCGAACCCTTGGGATTCTTGACCAACTGGCGCACGGCGAGAAATTCCAGAATGCGCTCCTTGATTTTTTCCAGGCCATAGTGGTCCGTGTTCAGCACCTTCTCGGCGTACTCAATGGAGCGCGTCTCCTTGGAGCGCTTCTTCCACGGCACGGCCAGCAGCCAGTCGATGTAGTTGCGGCTGACGGTCGACTCGGCCGACATGGGCGGCATGGCCTCCAGCTTCTTCAGCTCCTGAATGGCCTTGTCGAGCACCTCCTTGGGCATTCCGGCGGTCTCGATCTTCTTGCGCAGCTCGTCGAATTCGCTTTTTTCGCCACGGCCCAATTCTTTTTGAATAGCCTTGATCTTCTCGTTGAGGTAATACTCTTTTTGCGCGCGTTCCATCTGCCGCTTCACGCGCGACTGGATGTTGCGGTCGAGGTCGAGTTTTTCGATCTCGATGTCCAGCACGTCGGCGATGCGCGCCAGACGCTGGGCGGGGTCGAAGATGGCCAGTAGCTCCTGCTTCTCCTCGACTCCCAGTTGCAGATTGGCGGCGATGGTGTCGCTCAGCTTGGCCGGCTCGTCCATGCGCACCGTGGCGATGATGGTCTCGTAGTTCAGCGACTGCTGTAGCTTGACGTACTGCTCGAAGAGGCCGGTGACGCGCGTCATGAGCTGCTCGACGGCCGGAGTCATCTCAAACTCGCTCTTGCCCACGCGCACCGTGGCCACGAAGAAGCCGTCGCGGTCGTTCACCTCGATGGACTTGGCGCGCTCCACGCCCTCGACTAAGACTTTAATATTCCCGTCGGGCATCTTGACGCTCTGCACGATGTTGCAGATCGACCCGACCTGGTAAATCTCCTTGGCCTTGGGCTCGTCGATGGAAGCATCGTGTTGCGTGGCGAGAAAAATCTTGCGGTCGCCGGTGAGCGCCTCCTCAAGGGCGCGCACGCTGGACTCGCGGCCCACCACGAATGGCGTCATCATGTAGGGAAAGATCACCATGTCCCGAATGGGCATCATGGGCAGCTTGCGCGCTTCGGTCTTTTCTCTGGATGCAGTCATTGGGATACCTGAGTATTAGACGCGCGAAGCCAGCTTCCGATGCGAAGCCGGCTGAACGGCGCCTGTAGGAATTGTACAGCGGAATGAGTTGGCTGCGAGATTCGAGGTGTGACCCCAGGCCGAAGAGTGGCGCGTTATTCCGGTTCAATCGGACGGCTTGCGCCCATCCCTACCTGAGCAGCAAACCCAAAACAGCCGCTACAATCCCGACAGTTGAAAATCCAAGCCCCAGGTACCAGTAGGCGCGTTTGCGGGTCAGCAGCGTGATCGAGGTGATCACCAGCCCAATCTCCAGCAGCACCTCGGCCAGGTCGAAACGTACGGCCTTTGCCTCGGCCTGCTTCACCTCGGTCTGCAGGTCTTCGGCCTCCTTCTTCAGATCCTTCAGTTCATCGCTCCACTTTTTCTGATGATCCGCATGGTCCTTGGCGATCTTCTGCTGGGCTGCCTTATCGTTAATAACCATCTCGCGCATTATTTCTTCGGCCAGTGTCGTGTTGTAGGAGCGGGTGTTCTTGGCCTGGTATTCGCCCCACGTATCGGTGGCCTTGTCCTGGTTGAGGATCGCCTCGGTGTGCGTGCGATGGCCCAGCACCGTGACCACTGCTACCAGCACGGCCAGGATAGTCATGGTTAAGGCGACCGGCCGCAGCGTCCGCTCGTGTTCCGCGTGCTCAGCCTGTTCCTCCAACTCCTGCACTTCATTCGGTTCCATCTTTGATCTCCTCTGTCTGAATGTTCCTGGGGATTACTTCCGCTTCCAGCGCACTCCGTCCTTCGAGTCTTCCAGCACCACGCCCTTTTCCGCCAGATCCTTGCGAATCTGTTCTTCGCGGGCAAAATTCCTCTGCTGTTTTGCTTGCGTCCGCTCGGCCACCAGCGCCTCAATCGCCGCATCCGTCAGCCCCTGCCGCGCCAGCAGTTCGGGAGCAACCTCGTTCAGCCGGCCTTCCTGTTCCGCCCATTCCAACGCGCGCCGCGTAGCCTCGGCGTCACCGTCTTCCATCACGTCGAAGACCGCGTCAAAGCTCGCCAGCACCGCCAGAATCGCATCCCTGTCCCCGGCCCTGAGCTGCCCCTGGTCCATCGCCGTATTCGCCGCGCGCAGCAGCTCGAAGATCGGAGCCCTCGCCTCGGCGGTATTCAAATCGTTGGCCAGCGCGGCGATGTAATCCGCCTGCGCCCTCTCAGTCGCCGTTTGCAGCGCCGGATTCGATCCCTCCGCAAAGCCCCCGCTCGTCAGCCGCTGCCGAAACGTCCGCAGCCGCTCCACCGCGCTGGTAGCCTCGGTCAGCCCCTCGAAGGTGAAGTTGTACTGATGCCGGTAAGGTACCGAGATCAGCGCCAGCCGTATCGCCGACGCCTTGTGCCCCTTCAGCAGCAGATCGCGCAGCGTATAAAAATTTCCCTCGCTCTTGGACATCTTCCGCCCGTCCACCAGCAGAAACCGCACGTGCATCCAGTGCCGCGCAAACGGCTTGTGCGTCACGCTCTCGCTCTGCGCAATCTCATTCTCGTGGTGCGGAAAGATCAGGTCTTCGCCCCCGGCGTGCAGGTCAAAGCTCTCGCCCAGAAACTCCATCGCCATCGCCGAGCACTCCAGATGCCATCCCGGACGGCCCCGCCCAATCGCCGTTTCCCAGCTCGTTTCGCCGGGCTTGGCCGCCTTCCACAGCGCAAAGTCCCGCGCCGAGTCCTTCTCGTACTCGTCCAGGTCCACCCGCGCGCCATCTTCCATCCCGCTCAAATCTTTTTTACTGAGCTTGCCATACTCCGGAAAGGCCGCGAGCCTGAAGTACCAGCTCCCGTCCTCGGTCTGGTAAGCCGCTCCCGCCTTGGCCAGCTTCTGCACCAGCTCCACCATGCGCGGAATATGCTCCGTGGCCCGCGCAATGACCTCCGGCATCTCGATGCGCAGAACTTTCATATCCTCAAAAAAAGCCTGCTCAAAGCGCGCCGAATACGCGCCGATGGAAATCCCCGCTGTCGCCGCGTTGTTGAGAATCCGGTCGTCCACATCGGTAATGTTCATCACGTGGCGAACCTTGGTTCCCGTCAGCTTGAGAAACCGCCGCAGTACGTCCACCTGCAAGAACGTGCGGAAGTTGCCGATGTGCCCGTAGTCGTAGACCGTAGGCCCGCAGGCGTACATCCTCACCGCCTCGCCGTCGGCTGGTGTCAGCGAGTCCACTTGTCCGGTAAGGGTATTGAAAAGCCGCAGAGTCATCGGTAATTTTTCTCGGTAATCGGTTGAAATTGGCCGCTTTACAGCTTTTTTGATTGTAGCAGCGAGCGATTCCGCTGAGAAAAAGTTGGCTGAGCCATACGGCTCCGTGCCCCATCCTTTCGCCTCTTTTCTGGCGAAAGGGTGGGAAACCACAAACCTGATTCGTCCTTGTCTTAATAACTTGCGGCTGTAC
>JBAVYF010000633.1:0-7813 GCA_049698655.1 Occallatibacter sp.
CCAGTCCCTTGCGCTCCAGCCACACGGCCACGGCAAACAGCGCCGGGAAGAGGCAAACGATCGTCGCGGCGCAAAGTATTACACCAGCCGCAGTCTGCCACGCAGCGGGAAGAAAGCTCACCAGCCATTGCTTGAACAGCACGAAGATCTGGTCAAAAGTCACGAAGATGGGGGCCTCGATCATCGGTTACGTTCCCTCCCCGGACGTTGCTGCCGTAGCGGAAGTGGCTTTGGTAGCGGCAGCGCCGGCCGCGGTCTTTGCCCTGGCGTCGGCCTTGGCCTTCTCCTCTGCCAGCCGCGCATCCACCTCGTTTGCTTCGGTGAGATGAATCTCGCGGTAATACTCGTTCGATTTTGCCAGTTGCTTTCGGTCCAGCAGTAGCCCGCCAAAGCGGTTGTCCGTGCTCAGCTCAAACTCCGTATCCATCTTGATGGCTTCAAACGGACAGACCTCGACGCAGATCTGGCAGCTCATGCAGACCGAGATGTCGATGTCGAAGCGTGTCGGGTAAAACTGCGGCTTGCCGAGAGCGTCCGGCTTCTTGTCTTTGGACTTCTCGATGTAAATGCACTTGGGCGGGCACTCCTTCTCGCAGATCTGGCAGGCCACGCAGCGCATCCCGGCCTCCCAATCCGCGCCGTCAAAAACGAGGAAGGGAAAAACCCGCGCCGCTTCGTACGGGGCTATCCGCTGCTCCGGATACTGAACCGTCGTAAGCCGCTGGGCGGAAAAATAGCTGCCGAAGAAATTTCGCGCCGTCTCCGCCATCCCCTTCAGTATGCCCTCACCCAGCAAATGAACCCTCCCTATTCCCTAGTCCCTAGTCCCTATCTGTCCACTTCTCCCAGCACAATATCCACGCTGCCGAAGATCAACACCACATCGGCTACGTTCACGCCCAGGCACATATCCTCGAGAATTGTCAGGTTGATCAAGCTCGGCGGCCGCACCCGGTAGCGATAGGGATTCGGACCGCCGTCGCTGATCAGATAAAAGCCCAGTTCCCCCTTGGGCGCTTCAATCCGTCCGTAGGCCTCGCCCGGCTTGGGACGAAGACCGCGAATCCTCGCTTTCGCATCCATCACCGGGCCAGGTTGGATTTCTTTGAGCGCCTGCTCCAAAATCCTGAGCGCCTCCCGCATCTCCAGCAGGCGAATCATGTAGCGGTCGTAGACGTCGCCGTGATCGCCCAGCGGCACGCGGAAGTTGAAGCGGTTGTAGATGCCGTAGCCGTCCACCTTGCGAATGTCGTAGTTGACGCCCGAGGCGCGCAGCATCGGCCCGGTGACCCCGGCATTGACCGCCAGTTCAGCCCGCAGCAGGCCCACCCCCTGGGTTCGCGCCATCAGAATCTCATTCGTGCTGAGCAGCCGGTCGAATTCATCCACAAACCCCGGCAGGCCAGCCACCACCTGGCGCGTCTTGTCGAGCCAGGCCGGCGATGCATCCACGCGGCAGCCACCGAAGCGCATGTAGTTGCACATCATCCGCGCGCCGGTCAATTCCTCGAAGAGGTCGAGAATTTTTTCCCGCTCGCGGAAGGCGTACATCAGCGGCGTGCCGCTGGCGCCCATCTCCTGAATCAAAAAACCAATCGACGAGGCGTGATTCTGAAACCGGGTCAGTTCGCCCAGAATCACCCGCAGGTACTCCGCGCGCTCGGGAACCTCCTGGCCAGTGAGCTTTTCAACCGCCAGCGCATAGGCCCAGTTGTTGGTGAGCGGACAGATATAATCCAGCCGGTCGGTGTAAGGCATCGAGGCCAGATAGCTCTGCCCTTCGCCCAGCTTCTCGTGGTTGCGATGCAGGTAACCGAAGACCGGCTTGAGCCGGATCACGCGCTCCCCATCCAGCGCCACATCCATGCGGAAGACGCCGTGCGTCGAGGGATGGTGCGGCCCCATGGCCACTTCCAGCAACTCCCCCTCGCCCTCCGGCTCAATCGGTGCGGGACGGTTCCAGCCTTCCGGCTTCTCGGCAACGAGTGCGGAATCGGTGTGCGTCACGCTCATGCGCCTGCCCCCGATCCCTGCTCGGCGGCTGCCGCAGTGCCATGCGCCTGCGCCCGTTTCAAAACCTCGTCGTGCGCGGTCGGCTCATAGTCGAAGTCGTCCGGTTCAACATAATCCCGGCGCATGGGGTGGTCCTTGAAGCCATCCCACATCAGCAGCCGCCGCAGGTCAGGATGCCCTGTGAAGTTGATCCCGTAAAGGTCGAATATCTCCCGCTCCTGGAACTCCGCCGACCGCCAGACATGCGTCAGCGATGGCAACTCCACCTGGTCCGTCCGGTTCACCGTGCGCATTCTCAGAACCACCGGCCCGTGCTTTTTCTCCATTGAATACAGGTGATAGACCACTTCGAGAAATCCAGGCTCGACGCGCTTGCGCGTCTCATCGACCGTCTCTTCGACCGTTTGTTCAACGCCGTCCATGGTTTTCGTGACCTGGCGGGTCACCGTCACCTTCTCGGCAACTTCTTTATCCGGCCAGTCCACGCCGGTCACATTCGAGAGAAAATCCAGCTTGAGTTCCGCATCGTCCCGCAAAAAATTCCCCACCTGAACTGCACGGCCGGGCGCAAGCCTGAGCGAGTGCTGCCCGGAAACGCTGGGGTTTGTGACAATCTCCACCGCCGCGTCCGGCACAACCGCCTCAATCGCCGTCTTGATCTCTTCGACTGTCTTCAATCCCTGTTCCCTCAAAACTATTCACTAGTCCCTGGTCCCTAGTCCCTAGTCCCTATTCCCTGCTTCACCGGATCACCACCGGCACAGTCCAAACGCCGGGATTCGACGCGGGCTCCAAATCGTGCTCTCCAAACACGGGCACCGGAAACTCGCCCTGCGCTTCAGCATCCAGGTGGCGCGGACGGTCCTCGCCGGTCAGATGCTGGCCGTCAATTTTCTTTTGCAGCGTTATGAAGGCCTGCAACAACGCCTCGGGCCGAGGCGGGCAACCCGGAATGTGCACGTCTACGGGAATATAACGGTCAATCCCCTTCAGCACGTTGTAGCCCTGCTTGAACGGCCCTCCGGAGATGGCGCAGGCTCCCATTGCAATCACGTAGCGCGGTTCGGCCATCTGGTTGTAGAGCCGCACCACCTGGGGCGCCATCTTTTTCGTCACCGTGCCGGAGATGATCATCAGGTCAGCCTGGCGCGGCGACGGCCGGAAGACCTCGGCCCCAAAACGTGCCATGTCGTAGCGCGCCATAGTGGTGGCAATCATCTCGATGGCGCAGCAGGCCAGCCCGAACTGCATCGGCCAGACAGAGTTGCGCCGGCCCCAGTTGTAGAGCTGCTCGATGGTTGTCACGAAGACCCCCTGCTTGCCCAGTTCGATCTTCAGCCCTTCATCCACAGCCATCGCTCACTCCGTAGTTTTCTATTTCCTATTCCCTATTCCCTAGTCCCTGGTCCCTATCGTCACGCCCACGTCAGTACGCCCTTGGCCCACGCCCAGGCAAGGCCCTCGACGAGCAGCAGCACAAAGACCAGCATGGCCGCGCAGGCCGCTGCACTCAGCCCCGTAAAGGCCACCGCAAAGGGCAGCAGAAAGACCGCCTCCACGTCGAAGATCAAAAAGATGATTGCATACAGGTAATAGGCCGAGTGGAACTGCATCCAGGCATCGCCCCTGGACTCCAGGCCGCACTCGTAAATGGCGTTTTTTACGGCGTTCGGCTTGGGCGGCGAAAACACCTTCGCCCAAAGCCACGCCAGCCCCAACGGGGCCAGCCCAAAGCCCAGCGCCGCCACAAACAGGATTGCCAGAGAAAAATAAGGATCGGAGGCCATCATCGAAAACAAAACCCTTCAGATTAACGTACCAGTTCAAGGGCGGTTTTGGCGAAAAGACGCGCCCTGCCTTCTCCGGCCCGTTCCATTATCACCTATTCATCCCACCTTGTGAGCCGTCCCCAACTCCCCTGAGAAAAATGTATCTTTATCCCCACCCGACACTATATTTTTTTGTATGTCCTTCAGGCAACTGCCTCGTCAGCCCTCGAACTCCGCCGCTTCTCCAACCGGCGAAGCCACCCTACCGGGCGCCACAATCCCATACTTTCGATCCAGAAAACCCTGCAATTCGTACGGCAACAGAGCCGTCAGCTCCTGCCAGGTAAGCACCTTCAGCCGCACACGCATCCCGGCAGTCTTGACCGCCGCCAGCACTTCGAACCATGCCTCGCGCAAATCCGGGCGTCGTTCGTCATGGACCATGCAAAAGCTGCACCCCTGTGCATACGCGGCTAGCACGTTGCGTATCAGTTGGTAGCCCTCATATCCAGCCTCCCCTTGCGGGGTGGAACCAGCCAAGAACTGCGCCCGGCGCGCCCATGCCTGGAGGTCAAGGTTTACAGCCTGGCCAAGGTCGTTGGCATCCACCACCTCGTCTTCTACTTCCTGAGAATAGTCTTCAGGAAACTCGGTTGCCTCTTTTTGCCTTTTGGCGGCAAGCTGTACCTGCGGCAATAGTTCCCGGTCAAAAACCGCATCGAAGTCCCTATACCTCTCCACCACTTCCGCAGTTCTGGACTGAAAATCGCTTTCTGTCAGCTTGGCCTCCACCAGCAGCGAACCCAGCCGCATGTCGACCTCGGTGCGGTCAAAGTGACCGTCCTTAAGGGGCACCCGCGCCTTCCAGCCAAAGACTGGCGGCTCGTCCCCCTCAACGCCCAGAGCCCGCCGCACCGCCATCGACTCTGAGACACCCGGCGTACAGAAAATATTCATCAGAAGGGCATCAGAACTCATGGAGGAGTCCAACTCGCGCCAGCGCCGCGCGGAGTCCGGCTTTGGCAGCGCCCGCTCCTGCGCGTGAATCTTGTCAAATCGCCGCATCCATTCCGGACGCGCCGCTATCTCCGCATAAGCAGCATCGAAGAAGTTGCCGTGGCGGAAGCGCTCCCTCGGAGTCCCCGCAGACAGGTCTTTGTCTGTGGGGTGTTCCGGTTGATAAACAACCACCGGCGGATCGCCGTAGCTCTCCACATGCGGTCGCCCCTTTGCCCACTGCCGGTTGCGCAACCCCAGCTCTCGCCGCAGTTCACTCGCGCGCCAGCCTGATCTCTCGGTCATATTGATTCGCTTAATCCTCGATCGCCGCGGCAATCTGTGCGCGCACCGCATCCGGCAACGCGGGCATTGCGCCGGGCTGCGTGGCCGCCCACGCGCCCCAGAGGTTGCCCGCTTCATTCAGCGTCTCCAGGGGAGCCCCGCGCAGCAGGTAGTGGGTCATGGCCGCCGTAAATGCATCTCCCGCGCCGATGGTGTCCGCCACCTGGACGGGGATTCCGGGGTGCTCGTGATCCTCCTCGCGCGTCACCAGCAGGCTGCCGTGTTCACCGCGTGTCACCGCGACCATCCGAAGCGAGGGAAACTCCGAGAGCAACCGTCCGGCTGTGAACCGCATCGAACCGGGCGCGGCCTCATCCTGAATCGGAGAATCCAACAGCGCCGGCAAACCCAGCAGCGCCAACATCTGCGACGCCTCGGCGTCATTCATCTTCAGCACCGTGGCCAGCTCCAGAGACTCCCGGATCACCTCGCCGGAGTAGAACGGCGCCCGCAGGTTCACGTCGAAGACACGCACGCACGAGGCCGGGGTCTGCGCCACCAGCGTCTGGATGGTCTTCCGCGACCCGGCACAGCGCTGCGCCAGCGAGCCGAAGCAGACAGCGTCGGCCCTCTCGGCCAGTTGCGCCCATTCGTCGGTCAGCTCCAGAAAATCCCACGCCGCCGGCTGATGAATCGTATAACTCGGCCGACTGTACTCGAAGCTCACCGTTACCCGGCCCGTCTCCTGCGCCGGGTCCACTTGCAGAAAACTCGCATCGGCCGGCAGCATCTCCAACAGCTCAACCGCCTTCTCGCCCAGCTCATCGCGTCCAATGCGGCTCAGGATTGCGGCGTGATTGCCCAGCCTTGCGGCCATCACCGCAAAGTTGGCCGGCGCGCCTCCGAGCAGCAGAGGCCCCTCCGGCAATACATCCCAAAGCAACTCGCCAATGCCAAGAATCAGATGTCGTTCCTTCAATTTCTCACTCCCATGAGTCTGCGGCGCGCCCAACCATCACCCCTTGTCACACCAGCATTCCTGCTCCGCTGCGTCTTCGTCAACCGTCCCATCTTCTCCTTATTCCCTATTCCCTAGCCCCTATTCCCTACTCTTTCCCTCCCAGCGCCAGATCGAGCAGTCCTCATAATTCGCCGAGGCGTATTCCCCCTCCGGCTGGTTGGCCATAATGCGATGGTCGGCAACCGCATCCGCTCGCGACCGCCGCACCTGGCCCAAAAACAGCCGGACAAATCCAGTCTGCCGCTGCAGCACGCTCTCCTGTTCGTTATTGACATATATCAGGTCTAATTGCCCCGGACGCGCGGCCAGGCTCTTGTTCCATACCGCCAGCAGCCGCCGCATCACCGGCGCGCCAAAGGGATTGAACAAGAACGCAAGGCACGGCCCCTCGGGAAGCAGGAAATCGGCCGCGTCATTGCAAATAATCTTCATGGGCGCCCACGCTCGCTTCGATGCCCGCCAAACGGCCAGATTTTTCCGCGCAATCCGCGCCAGCGTAGGATTGAGTTCCACTCCCACTACCTGGCGAAACGGCAACTCGGCGGCCAGAAGCACCGCCCGCCCCATCCCCGCGCCCACATCGATAAAGCTGAACTCTTCTATCGCCCCAGCCGGCCGGCTCCTCTGCCATCGCCTCAGCAGCGCATGGAAGACCGAAGGCGCAACCCCGAAGTAAGCCGTCGCATGGCGGTCATGCAAGTGGCCGCTCTTCAAGTGCCGCCCGGCAACCAGCCCGCTGGTCCGCACGCCAAACTCCTCGTCGAACGGATGCCGCGTCAACCCCTCGCCAACCTTGAGCCCCGGCAGAAGCCGCCGCCCCGCGCCTTTCCCGGTTGTCATCGTAAAATCTCCATCGCGCCCCGGACGTAGAAAGGCCTCCCGCATGGGGAGGCCCTTGAGTTTTTAGCGCCAAATTTACTTCAGCGCGGACGCAGCGCCTTGAGGGCCGCGGGCAGCCGCTCTTCGATCAGCCTGGCGCGTTCTGCTGCGATGCCGCCCAGATACGACGGCGCCGGCGTGGCCGTCAACACCAGCGCCAGGGCAATCACCGAGAAACAAAGCCCCGCGACACCGGCCGAGAACAGCATATGGTATGTATCGGCAACATCCAGGCCGAAGACATTGAAGGCCATATGCTCCAGCGGCTTGATGTGCTTGAGAACCGCCAGCGCGAAAAGGAAGAAGAAGACCGCCAGCGAGGTCAAAACAGCCAGTGTCACATCCAGGCTGCGGTGGAACTTCTGCCGCGCACTGCAATGGGGACATTCGGCAAAATGCTGCTCATAGTCCTTGCACATCTCCGGAGATATCCCGGAGATGTCATAGCGCCAGCTTGCCAGGATGGAGCCTGCGACTCTGTCAGTGCATTGGGTTCTTGCCATAGATGATTAGACTCACTTTGAAAAGGAACTGTTCAACCGCAGAGATCTTGCGCGGTTCGCGTGGCAACCAAAGGCTTTAATCGCTTGATGCTCAACCGTCGGGGCCGGATTTGATCGTGCCGCCTGATCCCCTTTGCATCTCCAGGGCAGGATGCCCCGGCGTCTCCATTGCCAACCTACCTGGTACAGAGTGAAGCCCGTCTGTAAACTATTGTAACTGATACAGCCTAAAAGTAAAGAGAAGAAAGCGGCTCATGTTGCGCGGCCAGCAACAGGCGGTTGGCCATGAGGCTCGCCCGGCCGTTGAGGGCGCGCTCGGCGGTCACCCGCGCCAGCTCTGGAAGATT
>JBAVYF010000634.1:0-4633 GCA_049698655.1 Occallatibacter sp.
GTGCCCACACGCCCACCGGGATCAACAGCAATCCCAACACAAACAAGGCCGGCAGAAGCAGGAAGAAGATAATGCCGACGTATGGGCTGTCATTGGCCCGCCCGAACAGCTCCATCACCCAATAGCCGATCATTGTCACGCCGGAGGCGTTGGTGATCGCTCCGCCGGCAAGACTGATGGGATTGTTGCCAAAAAACAGCGCCGGACGCACCCAGTGCTCACGAAATCTTTGAAACAATGACACCTTGTCCCCCACTTTCAAACGGACGGCCCGCCGGGATCGGCGGGCCTGGTCGTTCGTCCCGTTTTGATTGTATCCACTACTTCAGCCCTTTGTAGAAAGCCGCCACATCCTTGATCTGCGCATCGGTGAGTCCCGCTATCGGCTTCATCTTGCCCTTGCCGTTCTTGATGGAGGTAAACATTTCGGCTGCAGTGAGCTTCTTGATCGCCGGATCAGAGACCGGCTTCACGCCCATCTTGGCCATCCCCGCGCTGGGGGTGCCCGTTGCTCCATGGCACATCGCACACTTGGCTTTGTAGGTCGCTTCACCGCCAGACTGGGCGAAGCACACGGCGCTGGCAAGTAACACTGCCACAGTCAATACCATCTGGGTTCGAATCATCTTTGTCATTGCAACCTCTTTGAGTTTTTGTCGGTCAGATTGCGCGAGAGAAGCAACTTCCGAGCGTTTTCTTCTTCATACTACAACCCCTGCGACAGAGAAGAGCCGCTCTGGTTGCAGCCAGGATGGCAAGATCGAACATCTTACAGGAAACGGCGCAGCCCTTTTCATTCGGGAACTGCGCCGTTGGTTAGAGGGCTCTGCACTGTCAGAACTCGTAATGCAATGAAATGGTCACGTTGTTTGCATGAAAGGTCCGGGGTGCGGTCAGACCGGAAGTCGGTTCGGTCAGGCCGGTTGGATACGCGGCGATCGTCGACGAGTTGCACGGAATAACTGTTACTGTCGCAGACGTAGAAGTACTGCAGTACGGTGAGCCGGAAGGACCGCCCTCGCCGTATCCGAAGTAGTTGTAGTCTACCTTCCAAATCAATCCGGGACGGAGCGTCCAGGCAAGATTCACGAAGGGCGTCTGATACTTGGAAACCAGCGAGCCGCTGACGTCGCGGGCATCGTTGAAGAACCGGGTGCCGTTCACATCGCTGATGCGATAGCCGATACTGGTGTGAATTTCATCGACGGGGGAGAGATGGAGAGCCGCCGACACGTATTGCGTAGGAGCATCCATGAAGTCCCTGCCAAACCATTCCCCCAAAACAGGCGGGCCGGAGTGCGCAGTATTGTAGTTGCAGACGCCATTCGCGTAGACATTACCTGATTGCGTGGCAGAGGCGGGAACAGAGCCTGGAGCCGATGCCGCGCCAGGCAGATTGGCCGCCGAGCCGCTCAGGTAGCAGATGTTGGTCGCCGCATATACGTCGCTGTAGGCGTAATTGATATCTAGCCCATAGTGCTCATTCGGAGCCAGCACGGTGCCGAAACTCGCTACCCGGCTGTGATCGACGTGATCGAGCGGACCATAGTACGTGCTAGCGGTGGCCGCGTTTTGGTTCGTGTTGTTATGGCGTTCCATGTCGTTGAAGGCGCCCGAGAACGAAGCCCAGGGCCTGGGCTTGTAGATGGTATGCACCTTGTAGTGCCTGGTTTGCCGCGGGCTAACCGGGGTGAATGCGTTGTCGTCGTAGAACGCTTCGACCGTGCCATTGATATCCCAATCCTTGGCGGGGCGCAGGGCGGCGTTGAAGATTCCACCGTTTTCGTTGATGGTGACGGTTCCGTTGTTATCTGCGCCCACAGCCAATGGGGCGTTATCGGCAGCGCCATTCAGCCCCTCGCTGATTAAGTGCGTGCGGTAACGATAAGTGAGCGAAAGCGTGGCGCGCGATGTAGCATCCCAGGTTCCGGTCAGATTATTGGTCACGGACCGCTGGCCAAAGTAAGCTGGCAAAGGGGTATTAATCGGGTTATCTCCAGAAAAACCGGAGGCGCCGGTGGCAGCTACTGTTGTGATCGGCGTTCCCGAGTAGTTGATGACTTCATAGCCGTTATTTCCGGCCACAACGGTGGTGGGCGTCGACACGGTGATCTTGTTGGTGAAGACCGTCGACCCTGGTTGGTGGACAGAAGAGTAGTCAATCTGATCGGAGAGGCTGACCTTCTTTGTAGCCTGCCAGACAAAGCCATAGTCGGCAGAGACCACATCTCTATTGGCGGAACCGTTCGCTCCATACGTGATCGAGAGAGCTGCCCCATCCAAGCCCTGGAATTGCTCATAATAGTTGGGCAGGTTCATATTGGCCTTGGTGTAACGGAAATCTCCGTTCATCGAGACATTCTTGATGCTTGTGCTCTGGAAGCTGACAATCTCCGTCGGGGTCAAGATGCGCGTCGGCTGCGTGCGTGTGTAGCTGGTCACGGCATCGCAAGCGGGGTTAATGATTGGAAGGCCGCCGGCTGGCGCCGTCGAGAGAATGGTATAGGTGGTTGAATTGGTGTACGCGCTGCCCATGCTGCCGGTGTTGCAGCCGGCGATGCCGTAGGCGGTCTGGCTGTCCCAGTTGCCTAGGTAGACCGGGGTTCCCCACGATTCTTGCACCAGGAACCCTTTCGGGTTCAGCGTAAAGTAGGAGCCCGTCTTGAAGTGGGTGATCTCCTCCTCAAAGGTCAGCTTGGTGCCCTGCAGCGGCTTCCAATCCACCGCTCCCGTGTAATCGTCGGTGCTGTTGCGCTGATACTGCTCGAGCAGGGCATTGTACTTGGCGATGGTATAGCTTGGGCTCAGGGTCGCACCCTGCAGGATATTCTGCGAGTATCCGACCCGGAAGGTCACCTTCGACAAGGGATAGATGGTGAGGTTGGTGTCCGTCATGCGGCGCACCGTGTTGAACATTACCGACGAATCCTTAACCTGCGGCCAGGCTAACGTGCCCGTAGGCGCGTTGGAGGGCCCGATGGGAATCGACAGCCCGGTGTTGATATTCGGGTTGCCCAGCAGGTCGTAGTCAGAGTACTGGCGGTCGCGGCGGAACATCCCCGAGAACTCGTAGAACTTGCCCTTGGAAAAGTCCAGCTTGGCGAAGTTGTTCGGATCGCCGCCGAAGCCGTTGGCGATGGCCCGGAGGGAATCTATCTGGGTGTGCTTATTGGTTGGGAGCGCACGCAACTCAAAGGTCGCGCCCAACAGGCGCGGCCCGGACTGCATGTTGACTAACGTGTCGTACATGGCTCCGCTACCCTTGATGTTGGAAATGCGTCCGCCGAGGTCCATGGTCATATGGGACGAATATCCGCCCGGGATGGCCATCGGTGCACTTGGCGCGGGATTCTGGGCGGCAGCGATTCCTGTCATCAACAGGATTATGGCGATTCCAAAGCCCCCAGCGATGCACTGCATCCTTGCGGTAGAGGTCTGTTGATTAGACAGCCTTGAAAACCAGCCTACCTTCTTCATATGAAGCCTCACTTGGAAAAACATTGTTGCTGAAATCAAAAATCTTGAACTCGTGTAACGAGCTTGCACGAAATTTGGGCCGCGCCATCCGATGGTTCCAGAGGGCGCGGCGCAGCTCCGTTACCTTTTGAAATACGGGTCGATATTGGAGCCATGGATCATGGTGTGGCAGTCAATGCAAGGCTGCAACTCCGCCGATCCTGCGTTCATCCCATGAACCGTGCCGGCAGCAACTGGGCTATGACACTGATTGCACAAGGTGTTGATCGTGGGCATATTCAACAGCCGGGCATTCTGAGATCCGTGAGGAGTGTGGCAGGCCAGGCAGCCTTCCGCCTTGACCGGAACGTGCTCATACGCGAATGGCCCGCGATTCTCCATGTGGCACTTGGTGCAGATCGCATTCTGATCGGCCGTGGACCTGATGTTGTTGTTCCCAAAGGTGCCGTGAACATCATGGCAGTCGACGCAAGTGACCAGGCCCTCGTTCACCTTGTGATGGAAGGGCATATCGAATGCCGGCTTCACATCGGTATGGCACTGATAGCAGAGCGCGGGCTGGGGCGCCTTGAGCAGCGACTCCTCCTTGCTGCTGTGGATGTTGTGGCAGCCGATACAGCTGACACCACCCTTGGCATGAGGAGAACGGTCGAAGTTGGGATGCGCGCCAGCGTGGCAGCTCAGGCACGTGGCATCTACCTCTTTAGGCGTAGCCTTGGCAGGGTCGAAAATCTTGGATATGTCACCGCCACCATCGACGTGCCCCTTGCCCGCGCCGTGGCAACCCTCGCAGGTGACCCCGTTCTTGCCATGCAATTGGGCTATTTTGGTGTGAGGATTATCGGCGAACTTCTTGGACACCTCATCGTGGCAGGTTGCACAGGTTTCGCCGCCCACAAAATCCGCGGGCGCGGAATCCTTGACTTGCGCGGTGGCCGGCTTGTCGCCGGGCGCCGGAGCCGCCAGCACGGGGACGCACAACATGCCTGCGCCCAGCAGTAGCATCAAACAAGCAAGCAACCCCGGCCTCTTGCCCGGAGCCGCACCAATCGGCAATTGCGTAACAGGCCCATCTCTGTGCATCAAATACCGCCTTGGATGCTCTCAAAGCCGCTTCCGCAAAGAACAGTGCCGGTGACCGGCCGCACAATACGGC
>JBAVYF010000635.1:0-9085 GCA_049698655.1 Occallatibacter sp.
GGGCTATGATGATCACCGAGACGGCTCCTCTGCTTTACGGGACCGGAAATTCTTTTTTGGGATCCGCACGTGTCCGGGGCTGGAAGATTTTTCGGAGGTGGTGTATGACGTTTGTTCTGGTGATGTGGATAGTCTGGGGAGCGCTGGTGGTGATTGCTTCCGCCCTTTACTTGTATCGCTCCAGATTGCAACGCGACGAAGAAGATCAGATCTTTCTGGACGACGCCTTCTCACAGGAGAAGGTCGCCCAGGAGGACATTGTCGCCAAGGTGAACAAGATTGAGCCGACGCTACGCATCATGAAGTGGCTCGTTTTAGTCGCGACGGTGGTCGTGATCGTGTACTACATCTGGGACATTTACACCCAGTTCAAATAAACCGCTATTTTTTCTTGTATTTCACCACCGGCTGGCGGCGCTCCGAAGGTATCCGCCAGTCGGCGGGTGTCTGCGTATATCCCGTCTCTATCGATCCAGCCCAGGAGCCGTTCAGTACCCGCCGGCCACCAGCCATGCCTCTGTCAGCACCAGTTCCGGCTTCTTCTGGGATTGCATTTGCGCGTGCGCCAGCTTTACCAGCACATCGGCCTCCACGTTGACCGGAGCGCCGATGGAGAGCGTGTGCAGGTTCGTCCGCCAATAGGTGAGCGGCAGAATCGCGATGGTGATCGCCTCGCCGTCGAAGTCGGCAATCGTCAGGCTGATGCCCTCGACGGCCACCGAGCCTTTGTGGACCATCCACGGTCGAACGATTTCCGGGACCTTGACTTTGAGGGTCCAGTCGGTGGTTTGGCGGTCGAAGGCCGGGCTCGACTCCGGCACGACCGGGTCGAGCGCGGTCATCGTGCCGCAGCCGTCGACGTGGCCCTGCACAATGTGGCCGCCCAGCGGACTGCCGGCGGCGGTGGGCAGCTCTAAATTAACTTTGGATCCGGGAGCGAGCGCGCCGAGCGAGGTGCAATCCAGCGTCTCCTGCGCCAGATCAGCGTGAAAGAGGGTGGGGTTCACGTCCAGTGCGGTCAGGCAAACGCCTGACACGCCCAGCGAGTCGCCTTCGCGCAGTTGGCCGGCAATGTCCGGAGCCTCAACCGTGATGCGGCGGACTCCGCCGCGGCTTTCCAACCCAACCAGCGTGCCGGTTTGTTCGATGATGCCGGTGAACATGGTTTTATTTTACAGAGGTCAGGGGTCAGGGAGCAGGGAATACTCAACGCTATGAGCGATAGAAGCCCTCTCTATCGCTCATGCTTGGTGAAACTGCGCCGCTCATTACTCTGATGTCGTCTCCGGCCAGGGGTCGCGGAGCAGCGAGCAGAGGCCAAGATCATTCCCATACCGCTCGACCTCGACCTCGGCCATGTGGATGGTGTTGGCCATGCCTTTGAAGGCGGGGACTGCGTCGGAGCCCATGATTTGAGGGGCGACGAAGAGATGAATGCGGTCCACGAGGCCGCCCACCAGCAGCGCCGTGTTCAGCATGGTTCCGGTTTCGGTGAGCAGAGTGAGAATGCCTTCTTCGCCGAGCTTGTCCAGAACTTTGCCCAGGGGGACACGACCAACCTCCGCGGGCAGCACCTCAACCCGGACGCCACGGCTGCGCAGTTCGTTGATGCGGGCGTCGTCCTTGGAGATGGTGAAGATGACCAGATCGTCGTGGGCTGTTGCCACCATCTTGGAGTCGAGGGGCATGCGCAGAGCCGAGTCGAGGACTATGCGTTGCAGAGGACGGCGGCGGCGCAATCCGCTGCGGTCGGTGAGCATGGGGTCGTCGGCGAGGACCGTATCCACGCCGGTGAGCGCGGCGTCGGCCTGCCAGCGCAACGGCTGCACGGCGGCGCGGGCGGCTTCGCTGGTGATCCAATAAGGCTCGCGCAGGGTGTGCGCGCCCGGCGGTGGAGCGATGCGGCCGTCGAGGGTCATGGCCACCTTCATCAGCACCAGCGGACGATGATGCTGGCTCCAGCGGGCGAAGCCTTCGTTGAGGCGTCGGGCTTCTGGCTGGCAGATGCCAAGGGTGGTCTGAATTCCGGCGGCGCGGAGCTGGTCCAGGCCGTGGCCCGCAACGGCGGGATTGGGGTCAATGGTGGCTGCGACGACGCGAACGAGTCCGGCAGAGATAAGGGCTTCCGTGCAGGGAGGGGTGCGGCCGGTGTGGTTGCAGGGCGCCAGCGTGACGTAGGCCGTGCCACCGCGCGCGCGTTCACCTGCGGCTTTGAGCGCGACAACTTCAGCGTGATCCAGCAGGTCGTACTCGTGCCAGCCTTCGCCGGCGAGCTGACCTGCGCAGTCGAGGATGACGCAGCCCACGGTGGGGTTGGGCGAGGTGAGGGCGATGCCGCGCGAGGCCAGTTCCAGGGCGCGCTGCATCCAATATGTGTCCCGGTCTGCCAAAACATTCCCTCAGGGGCTAAAGCCCCGCGTTCCTTTTGGCTCATTTGCGGCACGACTGAAGTCATGCCCTTTCAAAACAGCCTATTTCATCAGCCGAGCAATTGAATTCGCGTCGACATTATCCCAATAGCGAATCTACAAACTCGACGGGGGAGAATTCGAGCAGGTCGGTCATCTGCTCGCCTACGCCGGCGAAGCGGACAGGCAGGTTGAGTTCCTGAGCGATGGCGACAGCGATGCCGCCCTTGGCTGTGCCGTCCAGCTTGGTAAGGACGATGCCGGTTGCGCCGGCGGACTGAGTAAATTGCCGCGCCTGTTGCAATCCATTCTGGCCGGTGGTGGCGTCCATCACCAGCAGGACCTCGTGGGGCGCGCCGGGGATCAACTTTGCCGCCGTGCGGCGCATCTTGTCGAGCTCGTCCATGAGGCCGGTTTTAGTATGCAGGCGACCAGCGGTGTCCACGATCAGCTCGTCGATCTTGTGCGCTTTGGCGGCGGAGATTGCGTCGTAAAGCACGGCCGAAGGGTCGCCGCCATGGCGGGTTTTGATCATCTCCACGCCGGAGCGGGCAGCCCAGATTTCAAGCTGCTCGATGGCCGCGGCGCGAAAAGTGTCGGCGGCGCAGAGGAGCACGGTGCGGCCCTGGGCGCGATGCCAGGCGGCCAGCTTGCCGGCGGAGGTGGTTTTGCCAGTGCCGTTGACGCCGACCAGGAAAGTGACCATGGGCGGTGTGTCGGGAGCCGGGACGTCCCGTTGCGGGGCTTCCAGGATGGCGCGAATCTGGGCCTTGAGCAGGTCGCGCAACTCATCGCCACCCTCGATGGCCTGGCGGCGGGCGCGGTCGCGCAGGGCAGCGAGGATGGCGGTGGTGGTTTGCACGCCGAGGTCGCTGGTTAGCAGAACGGTTTCAAGGTCGTTCAGGGTGGATTCATCGACCGTGCGGGTAAGCGCGACGACGGTCTCGATGCGGGCGGAGAGCGACTCGCGGGTGCGCGAGACGGCCTGCTTCATGCGGCTGAAGAGGCCGGCTTCGGGCGCGGGATAATCCGAGGTGTCTTCTTTGCCGCCAAAAAGCTTCATCGTGGAGGGTTCCAGATTTGAGTTTAGAGCATCGAATCAGGAGAGCGCGACTGGAAGCGCGATGGGAGCCGGCGCCGTTTGGCGCGGTGGATTTAGCTTGCGTTTTTCGCGGGAGGTGGGCAAGAATCGCGAAAAGGACCTTGCGGACGTCCGGTGGAGGATGCCGGAGCGGGGAGAGAAGGAGAGCCATGAGCACGGTGCGAGTACTTGTGGGAACGCGCAAAGGCGCATTCATCCTGACTTCAGACGGCAAGAGGAAAGATTGGCAGGTGAGCGGGCCGCTGTTTACGGGCTGGGAGATTTATCACCTGAAAGGGTCTCCGGCTGACCCGAACCGGCTGTATGCCTCGCAGAGCAGCGGCTGGTTTGGGCAGCAGATTCAGCGTTCGGAAGACGGCGGAGTGAACTGGGCGCCGGTGGGGAACAAGTTTGCTTATGAGGGTGTGCCCGGCACGCACCAGTGGTACGACGGCACGGCGCATCCGTGGGAGTTCAAGCGCGTGTGGCATCTGGAGCCGTCGCTCGGCGATCCAGACCTGGTGTATGCGGGAGTGGAGGACGCGGCACTATTCCGCTCGGCTGATGGCGGCGCGACATGGGAGGAACTGGCCGGGCTGAGACGCCACGACACCGGGCCGCAGTGGCAGCCGGGCGCAGGCGGGATGTGCCTTCACACCATCATTCTGGACCCCGGCAATGCGGAGCGGATGTACATTGCCATCTCTGCAGCGGGGGCTTTTCGCACGGACGACGGCGGCAAGAGCTGGAAGCCGATCAACAAGGGGCTGGTGTCGAACTTTATCCCTAACCCTACGGCGGAGGTGGGCCACTGTGTCCACCATGTGGCCATGCACCCCGAGCGCCCCAGTGTGCTGTTCATGCAAAAGCATTGGGACGTGATGCGCAGCGACGACGCGGGCGAGAGCTGGCAGGAGGTGAGCGGCAATCTGCCCACCGATTTCGGCTTCGTGATCGATGTACATGCGCACGAGCCGGAGACCGTGTACGTGGTGCCGATCAAGAGCGACTCGGAGCATTTTCCGCCAGAGGGCAAGCTGAGGGTCTACCGCAGCCGGACGGGCGGGAACGAGTGGGAGGCGCTGACGAAAGGGCTGCCGCAGAAGGACTGCTATTTGAACGTGCTGCGCGACGCCATGGCGGTGGATTCGCTGGACGCGTGCGGGGTCTACTTCGGGACTACGGGCGGGCAGGTGTACGGCTCGGCCGATGCGGGCGACAACTGGACGCCGATTGTGCGCGACCTGCCGGCCGTGCTCTCGGTCGAGGTGCAAACGCTGGCATGAGCGGCGCGTTGCGAACGGTTCGGGTCATTCTGCCTTACCATCTGCGCACACTGGCGCGGGTGGGAGCGGAAGTTGAGCTTGAGGTTGGCGAACCGGTGACGGTGCGCCGTGTGCTGGACGCGCTTGAAGGCCGCTATCCGATGCTGCGCGGGACGATTCGCAACCATGTAACGCAGGAGCGGCGGCCGTTTTTGCGGTTCTTTGCCTGCGAGGAGGATTTGTCGCTTGACGCGACGGATACGCCGCTGCCGGATGCGGTCGCAGCGGGCGAGGAGCCGCTGCTGATTATTGGGGCGATTGCGGGTGGATGAGGGTTATCGCGCCAGGTTCTGAGAGTTCCCCATCCCATTATTCCGGCAGCCTGCGCAGCCCTCCATGGGGGAGTAATTCGCAGGGGTCGCCGCGTAAAGGGCGGACCCTTCACAGGTTGGTGATTTCAATTGGCCGCACACGATTTGAGTACGCGAAATCTTCATTCCTCGACGCGCCGAAGCCGAGTATGCTGGAACCTGTATGTTGCACGTTCTTCTTGGATTGGCCGTCATCGGCCTGATTTCGTCTACGGTGTTTGCCTGCATCGTGCTGGCTGCTGTGCCCGGCTACCTGCGCGAGAGGCGGCTGGCGCTGGCGCAGCTTGAGACGCGGCCGGGGTTTACGCCACCGCTGACGCTGCTGAAGCCCGTGCATGGGGCCGAGCCGGGCCTTGAGGCGCACTTGGCCACGTTTTTTGAGCAGGATTATCCGGAGTACGAGATTCTCTTCTGCGCACGCTCGGCGGATGACGCCGGGCTGGAGACCGCGCGGCGCGTGGCCAAGCGCTATCCGCAGATTCCGGCGCGGTTTCTGGCGACGGGGGGCGAGCCGGATTACATCAATGCCAAGGTGGCTTCGCTGGAAAAGATGGAGGCCGTGGCGGCGTACGAGATTCTGGTTATCAGCGACAGCGATGTGCGCGTGAGCCGGGATTATCTGCGCTCGGTGGCGCTTCCGTTTGCCGATGAACGGGTGGGCGCGATGTGCTGCCCTTATCGCGGCGTGGCGGCTGAGGGCGGAGTGTGGGCGCGGCTTGAGGCCGTGGGCATGAGCGTGGAGATGACCTCCGGGGTGCTGGCGGCGCGGGCGATGGAGGGGATGCGTTTTGTGCTGGGGCCGACAATGGCATTCCGGCGGGACGTGATCCGGCGGATTGGCGGTTTTGCGGTGACGGCCAACTACTGCGCCGACGACTTCGTGCTGGGCAACGAGGCGTACAAACTGGGCGAAACGGTGGTGCTGAGCCACCATGCGATTGACCACATGGTGATCAACTCCAGCTTTGCGGCTTCGATGAAGCACCAGGTGAGGTGGATGCGGTCTACCCGGTTTTCACGGCCCATGGGACACTTTGGAACGGCGCTGACCTTCAGCATGCCGTTTGGGCTGCTGGCATTGGGCGCGGCGACGGCGCTGGGGCGCCCTGGCTGGGGTCTGGCCTTTTTTGGCTGGAGCATAGTCACGCGGCTGGCGCTGGCGATTGCGGTGGGCGGGCTGGTGGTGCGCGACCGGAGCTGGTTTGGACTGCTGGCGCTTTATCCGGTGCGGGATCTGATGGGGTTCGGATTCTGGGCGGCGAGCTATCTAAGCAACCGGGTTCTGTGGCGGGGTCGTGTGTATGAGCTGCTGCTGGGAGGCAAGATGCGGGCGGCGAGGTAATTCATGACCGCGCCCGCCCCCCTCGCTACTTCAGCGGACGGTCGGTCCACAGCGCCTTGTCGGCGATGGATTGGACGGGATAGAGGCGGCCGGCCAGCAGTTGCTCGACTTTAGACCGGGTGATGTCTTCGGCGAAGAGCCACTTGCGCTCGCCGGCGCCCCAGGCCTTGGAAAGCTGGTCTTCCGAAAGGAAGATATCGGGCGCGTCGGGGTAGCATGAGCCCCACAGCAGCGGCGTCCCTTCTCCGTGCTGGCCGCAGCGCGGCAGCACCAGCAGGGCCGGCTTGCCGTGGAAGAAGCTGTGCGTATAGAAGACGACTGAGGAGGCTTCGGACTGTTCGCCGAAGATGATGAAGGAATCGGCGGGCGAGCCTTTTTCGACGATGGTGTCAGCCAGTTGCTTGGAGCTGAGCATGGGCTCAAAGCGGGCGAAGGCGATGTGCGCAGCGATCAGGAAGACCGCCAAAGTAAGGGCTACGCTGACGGTGGCGGCGATGTGTTGACGCTTGAGCCGCAGCATCCAGCCCAGGGCCGGCCCGATGAGGAGGGTGATGGCGGCCATGATGGCAGGCAAGCGCAGCGCGGCAAACGAGGGGCCGGTGAGGTCGAAGAGGTGGGACATGGAGAGCGTGTAGTCGCCCACGCCGCGGTGCGCCAGCAGGGTGCCGACGTCATCCACAAAGGGTAGGTGGCGAGAGTTCCACAATCCCCAGCCGAGTACCGCGGAGGAGAGCACACCGATGACGGCGAAGACTGCCTGAGCGCCGGTGAGCCAGGCAGTGGAGAGCAGCGGCTTGCCGCCTTGCGGCGCGCCATCAAAAGCGCGGTTCTCCTCGATGCAGGCCACAACTGCGGCGATGAGGATCAACAGAGGCGGCCAGACCGGGAAGGTGTAGTACTCCTGGTTGGTGGAGATGCTGAAGAAGAGCAGGGTCCAGGCAGAGAAGAGGCTCAGCAGCCAGATGGAGCGCGCGCGGAACCTAAGCTGGAAGACTGAGCCGGATGCGTACGGTGAGGAGTCCGCGGTCAGGCCGTCGTCGTCGCGAAGGTACTGCATCCAGTGGCGGCGGGTCTTCCAGGCCAGGGCAACGAGGGCGGGCAGAAACAGGCTCCAGGGGAAGATCCAGACCAGGTGGAGCAGCCAGTAGGCGGCAAAGGGCAGCTTGTTGTAGTCGTGCGGATAGCGCTGGCCAAAGAAGCGGAGGTAGTGTTCGTTAATGAAGTAGAAATAAAAGAAGCCGTGGACGTTGCCGAGGGTGGGGTGGTTGCCGATGGGATGGCCCTGATCAGGATTGGCCAGGCCGCAGAGGATGTGCCAAGGCGCGGCGATGGCGAGAAAGAGCAGCGGGCCGGTGACGGGCTTCGAAGCCCGCCAGCGACGCCACAGGCCGGTAAGGAGCAGGTAGGGAATGGCCGCGCCGGCAAAGAATACCGGGGCGATCAGGCCCTTGGTCAGCAGGGCCAGCGCCAGGGCCGCCCACATCCAGTAAAAGCGCACTGCCCGGCCCGGCTCGAAGCCGGTGAGAAGGCAGTAGAGGGCAATCAGCAGGAAGAGGCTCAGTTGCGCCTCGGGAATGATGAAGCGGGTAAAGAGGAACGGTCCGATCGAGGTGAGCACGCCCAGCCCGGCATAGAGTCCGGCGCGCGGGCCCCAGGCGCGGCGCGCCCACAGCCACGCCAGCCAGGCCAAGCCCAGCATGGCCAGCGCATTGGGCAAGTGCGAGGCAAAGACATTCTGGCCGAAGACCTTGTAGAGGGCGCCGGAAAGCCAGTAGGGCAGCGGCGGCTTCTCGATGTAGCGGATGCCGTTGATCTTGGCCGAGACCCAGTCGCTGTGTTCGGAGAAGTACTGCGCTGCTTGGGCGTGGGAGGCGTCGACGTCGTCCAGCAGCGGGGGCGTAAAGAGAGAGGCAAATTGCACGGCGGCAAAGATCGCCGCAAAAAGCAGCCAGGTGGCCAGCGCGGAGGGCGCGGTTTGCGGGCGGGTGAAGGTGTTCGTCTGGTTTGTCATTGCTAAGTAAGCGATCAAATCAAGGATAACAGTTGGGCTTCCACTCGGCGACGAAGACCTGGCGCCGGGGGAAATGTTTCGTGCGCGTGAGTCGCGAGTGCCGGGCAAGCGAGTCAGTGGTTGCCGAGAAACGTGTTGAAAAGGCCCTAACCTGTGAGACTTGAACGTAGTCTAATAAAAGAGGGAGGGTGAAATCTGCCCATCGGAAAGGAGTCTGCGATGCAAAGTCGCCGTCTGCTTGTCCTCTTCGGATCGCTTCTGGCCGTCAGTTTTGGGTTTTCCGGTGCGCCTGCTTTGGCCGTCACGCCTCCATTTGCGATCACGGCCACCAACGTCACCATGCCAATGACCGGCAATGGCTCTAGCCAATACACGGTCACTTCGATTCCCATGACCGGCACGCTGGGTATCACTTGCCAGTACACGGGTCCAATGACCGTGGCTAAAATGCCCCTCTGCCCCATGACTCCTCCGGTTGCGAATCAGGTGACCGCTGGCCAGACGTTCACGGGGTCCATCACCTTCTATCCATATGGCGCGCCAGTTCCAGCGGGCCTGCACAGGATGCCGCGCCGTTCAGGCTATCTGTCTGCGACAGGCTTGTCGC